>JBATEA010000516.1:0-3302 GCA_049663745.1 Steroidobacteraceae bacterium
GGCGGGTCCCCTGCGCGAGCGCGTAAGTTCCGGCGGCGCGAGCAAAGGGTCCCCGCCCGGCCAGGCGCGCGCGAGCAGGTTGCGTTCCGGCGCATCATGCGACCTCGCGGAGACTCGCGAGGAAAGCCTTGTGATCCTTCGTGCCTCGCACGTGCCGGTCGATCCAGCCGGTGAACTGCGCCCGATCGCGCGCGATCGCGTCCCAGCTGAGATAAAAGTCGTTGTCGCGCGCGTAATGGCCCTGGGCATAGGACGGCCAGGCGCCGCCCGGGCAATGCGACACCGCGGTGACGGTGAAATGCGGCAGCAGCGGGTTGTTCATCGCCGGCGGCAGGGCGTCGACGATCTCCTCGACGGTGACCAGCAGCTTCGCCGCGGCGAGCGCGGCCTCGCGGGCGGCGCCGATGATGCCGTCGATTGCGACGTTGCCGGCCCGGTCCGCGCGCTGTGCGTGGATGATCGTCACCTCCGGGTTGATCGCGGGCACGGTCGCGATGTCCTCGCCGGTGTAAGGGCAGATGACTTTCCGGATGCGCGGATTGTGCTTCGGCAGGTCGGTGCCGATGTAGCCGCGCAGCATCCCGAACGGCAGGCGCGCGGCGCCCGCGCGATAAGCCGCCGCCATACCGGCGTGGCTGTGCTCGTCGATCTCGAGCGCGCAAGGCCAACCCTGCTCGACCGCGTCGCGCAGCCGGTGCAGCGAACCGACGCCCGGGTTGCCGCCCCAGGAAAAGGTCAGCTTGCGCGCGCAGCCTGCGCCGATCAGCTGGTCGTAGACCAGGTCCGGCGTCATGCGCACGAGATGCAGGTCGCGGCGTTGTTGGCGGATCAGTTCATGTCCTGCCGCGAACGGAATGAGATGCGTGAAGCCCTCGAGGGCGACACAGGCGCCGTCGCCGACGTGCTGCGCGAGGGATTCCGCCAGCGGCAGGAACTGCGTCATTCACTCCACCACGGTGCGCGACTGCTCACGCAGGTAGAGCGGCAGGTAATAGAAGGAGGCGATCGCCTTCCCGGAGGAACCGGATCCTTTCCATCCGCCGAATGGCTGGTAACCGGGCCAGGCGCCGGTCGTCGCGCCCTGGGCGCGATTTGCGTAGGTGACGCCGGCCTGGATATTGTCCTGGAACCACGGCACTTCCGCAGCCGAGCCGTAGAAGCCGGCAGTGAGACCCATGTCGGTGTCGTTGGCGAGGCGCATCGCCTGATCGCGGTCGCGATAGCGCTGCGCCATCAGGATCGGCAGGAACATCTCGTGCCGCCACAGCGGATCAGCCGGCGGCGCCTCCGCAAGCACCGGCTCGACGTAGAAGCCGCGCGCGAAGGCGCCTTCCGACAATACGCGACCGCCGCGGCGCAGCGCCGCGCCGCCGGTTTTCAGTTGCGCGACATAGCGCGCGTAACTCTCGTGCGCACGCGCGTTGACCACCGGCCCGAGCCAATTCTCGCGTTTCGTCGGATCGCCGATGCGGATCGCATCGATCTGCTTCTCGATACGCGCGAGCAGGTCGTCTGCGACGGCTTCATGGACGTACAGGCGCGACACCGCGGAGCACTTCTGCCCGTCCATACCGTAGGCCGAACGCGCGAGACCGCTCGCGGCCCGGTCGAGATCCGCATTCTCGGTGACGATGCAGGGATTCTTGCCGCCCATCTCCGTGATGCAGGGCCGTGGCCAGGGCCCGGCCGCCATGGCCGCCATGATTGCGCGGCCGACGGCGACGGAACCGGTGAAGGTCATGCCGGCCGTGCGCGCATCGCGCACCAGCTGCTCGCCGGCTGCCGCGCCCGATCCCGACACATAATTGAAGACGCCGGCCGGGAAGCCCGCATCCCGGATGCAGTCGGCCAGCAGCCGACCGGCCCAGGGCGTGTCCGACGCGCATTTGGCGACCACCGTATTGCCGGTGACGAGCGCCGCGGCGACCGGGCCGCCGGCGAGCGCGAGCGGGAAATTGAAGGGCGCTATGACGGCCCAGACGCCATAGGGACGCATCACGCTGCGATTGCGCGACACGAAGCCGGTCAGCGGATCGTTCGGAAGGTCGAATTCATAGCCCCTGTGGGATTCGAAGTCATCTGCGTAGCAACGGAAGAAATCCACCGTCTCCTGAGCCTCGGCAAGCGCCTCCAGGCGGTTCTTGCCGACTTCGAGCACGAGGGAGGCCGCAATTTCGTAGACGCGTTCTTCCATGACGTCGGCCGCGCGGCGCATCAGCCGCAGCCGCTCTGCGTGCGGCGTACTGCGCCACGCGGGGAATGCGCGGTGCGCGGCGGCGAGAGCGGCATCGATTTCCGCCGTCTGCGCAAGCGGAAATCGCCCGAGTTTCAGCTGGTTGTCAATCGGGCTGGTGCGCTCCTCGGTCGCCGCTGCCGGCCGGTCCTTGCCGTCGATGAAAAGCGCGTGCGTCGCACCGAGCCGGCCACGCACGCTGGCGAGCGCCTGCTCGAAACGCGCGTGCATTTCTTCCGGCGGGTTGTACATCGTCGCGTAAGTCAGGCGAAAGCTCATTTTTTCTGCTCCATCCTGGAAGCGGGAAAGAAACGATCGAGGAGGCGGTCGAGCAATGCAAGCGCCATGGCGAGGTCGGGCTCTTCAATCACGAGCGGCGGCGCGATGATCAGGAGATTTCCGCGCGAGCCGAAGGAAACGCCCTCGTCGAGCGCCGCCCGCAGCAGGGCTCTCAGCGGCTCCGGCTGTTGTGGCCAGGGCGCGAGAGGCGCCCGCGTCGCGCGGTCCGCCACCAGTTCCACCACTGAAAACAACCCGTGACCGCCACGCACTTCACCGATCACCGCATGACGTCTCGCGAGTTTCTGCAATTCCGCGAACATCCGGGCGCCGAGGACGCGGGAACGCTCGATCAGGTTTTCGTCGCGATAGGCGTCGAGAGCGGCAAGGCCGGCGGCGCAGGACAGCGGATGGCCGCAGTACGTGAGCCCGCCGTAGAACATCTCCTTTTCGATGCGCCGTGCGATGGCCGCGCTCATGACGACCGCACCGAGCGGCACCGTGGCGCCGGTGAGGCCCTTCGCGAGCGCCATGATGTCCGGGCGGCCCTGTTCGCCATGCCGCTGCCACGCGAACCATTCGCCGCAGCGGCCGAAGGCGCTCATGACCTCGTCTGCGATCAGGAGCACGCCGCGCTCGCTCGTCAGCTCACGGAGCGCGGGCCAGTAGCTGTCGGGCGCGACGATGCCATTGCTGCCCGCATTCGATTCCATCAGCACGGCAGCAACACGATCCGCGCCTTCGCCATCGATGCAGTCCGCGACGGCGGCTGCGGCTTTCTCCCCGCAGT
>JBATEA010000517.1:0-2716 GCA_049663745.1 Steroidobacteraceae bacterium
ATCAATGAATTATGTGATTATCAGATACATTTTTGGCTACCCGTCATGAAGCCGACATTTTGCATTGCAATTCCAGCGCGATGAGCGGCGATAGCATGCCGGACCCGGGAACGGAGGACCAGGACGCATTGCTGCGGCAAGTCGCCGAGGGCGGAACCGAGGCGATCCGCCGGATCCGGCAGTTCGGCAATGACTACCTCGGTATCACGCAGGAACTCTGGCGATTCGTCGAATCCCGTGTCTCCGGAATGGCGGGTGCACCGGTGCCTGATGCCGCCGGCGGCCGCGACCAGCTGCGCGGCGCGCTGCAGGAAAAGTTCGCGCAACTGTATCTGCCGGTGCTTGCGCCGCTGCGGGGGCAGCAACAGACGGGAGAGCGCCTGATGGCCACGACCTTGCGCTGGCAGCGCGCGACCTCGCGCATGAGCGAACTGTTCGCTGCGGTCGCGGCGGATACGGTCGAAAGACTGATCGCCGCGCTCAGCGGCCCGCAGGCTTCCGGTCCACCGGTCACTTCCCTGCGCCAGTTGCATGACCTGTGGGTCGAGTGCGGCGAGCGAGCCTACGCGGCGGTTGCCCACGGCGACGAATACGCCGCGGCGCAGGCCGAACTGTTGATGGCGATGGTCGAGATGCGCTTCGAGCAACGCCGGGCGATCGAGGAATGGGCGCGCGCTTTCAACCTGCCGACCCGGACGGAGATCGACGCGATCCACCGGCGGCTGCATGAACTCGGCCGTTCGATACGCGAGGCGCAGAAGCGATGACGCGCCTGGCGATCGATCCAGTGCAAGCCGCCATCGAAATGGCCGATTTCTCCCGCCGCTTCGCCGAGGGCGCCAGCGCGCTCGCCGCGCTCGAAGCGCCGCAGACAGGCTGTTCGGCCCGCGACGTCGTGCATCAGGAGGATCGCATCGTTCTCTATCGCTACCGGCCGCAGGCGGAAAGCTCGGGACTTCCGCCGCTCTTGATCTGCTACGCGCTGGTCAACCGGCCCTACATGATGGACCTGCAGCCGGACCGCTCGTTGATTCGCGGCCTGCTGGCCCGGGGCCTCGACGTCTACCTGGTCGACTGGGGTTATCCCGAGGCGGCCGATCGCTTCCTCGAGCTCGATGACTACGTCAATCGTTACCTGGGTGGATGCATAGACCACATCCGCCACACGCAGGGCGTCCCCGCTGTGAACCTGCTGGGCGTCTGCCAGGGCGGCACTCTGGCGCTGTGCCACGCGGCCCTGAATCCGGACGCGGTCCGCAATCTCGTCACGATGGTGACCCCCGTGGATTTCCATACGCCGGAAAACCTGTTGTCGAAATGGATTCGCGGCATCGACGTCGACCGCATGGTGGAAGTGCTCGGCAACATCCCGGGCGAACTGCTGAACGCCGCCTTCCTGTCATTGATGCCGCTCAGGCTGACCAGCCAGAAATACGCGGGTATCGCGGACATCGCCGCCGACCCCGGCGCGCTCGCCAATTTCCTGCGCATGGAGAACTGGATCTTCGACAGCCCGGACCAGGCCGGGGCCGCATTCGCGCAGTTCGTGCGGTGGTTCTTCCAGGAAAATCGCCTCGTGCTCGGGGGCCTCACGATCGGCGGGCGGCGCGTGGACCTGCGGCTGGTCGACTGCCCGGTGCTGAATATCCATGCAGCACAGGACCACCTCGTGCCGCTTTCTGCGTCGCTGCCGCTCCGCGGCCTGGTCGGCAGCCGCGACTACACGGGCTTCGAATTCGATGGCGGCCACATCGGCATCTATGTCAGCGCGAAAGCCCAGGAACTCCTGCCACGCACCATCGCCGAATGGCTGGAAAAGCGCTGATGCGCTCAGGTACCTTATGAGCACGCCGCGGGAACAGGTCCTTGCGCAGCTACGGGCTTCGGTCGGCAGGGAAGTGCGCGTCAGCGACTGGCTCGAGGTCACGCAGGAGCGCGTCGATGCCTTTGCCGACGCTATCGACGACCACCAGTGGATACACTGCGACCCGGTCCGTGCAGCGAAGGACTCGCCCTATGGCGGGACGATCGCGCATGGGTACCTGACGCTCGCGCTCTACACGACGCTGCGCGGGCTGATGCTGAACGACCACTCGACGCTTCCCGGCGTACGCAACGTGATCAACTACGGCATCAACAAGTTGCGGTTTCCGAACGCCGTCCGGGTCGGCGCCAGGGTGCGGGCACGAGTGACCATCGAGGCAGTCGAAGAGGTCAGCGGTGGCTTGCAGGTCAACGAGCAGTACACGGCCGAGGTCGAGGGCAGCAGCAAGCCCGCCTGCGTCGCCGAAATGATCATGCGGCTCTATTTCTAGCGGGCTTACAAGATGCTGAATTCATTGCGACGGCCCCTGATGATCGTGATCGCGGCGCTGGTGATCGCCGGGGCTGCCTGGGCCTACATGAGCCGCCAGCCGGAATCACCCGGTGGGACGCCGGAAGGCGACGCGGCACCCGAGTCGGTCGCGGTCGTCACCGCGGCGGTTGTCGAGAAGCCCATCGCGGTGAAAATCGAGGCGCTCGGCACCGCCCATGCCAACGAGGCGGTCGAGGTCACGTCCAAGGCGGGCAACAAGGTCGTCGCGGTGGGATTCGAGGAGGGCCAGTGGGTGCAGCGCGGACGTGTGCTGGTCGAACTGGACGGCGCGCAGAACCGGGCCGACCTGGCCGCCGCCGAGGCAGCGCTGGCCGAGAGCAGGAGCGCTTATGCGCGTAG
>JBATEA010000518.1:0-3409 GCA_049663745.1 Steroidobacteraceae bacterium
CACCTGGATGCCAAACGGCCGGGCCGGCGGCACCGGCGCCTTCAGGTTGTGTTCGTGACAGACGGCCATGAAGAGACGATAGCCGAATTGTGTGCCGAAGGGGACTGTCCCCTTTTGTGAACTGACCCCTCTAGAAGCGGCGATCGCCGGCACCCTCGCGATCTGCCCAGCCGAGCAGCCGGCGCGTGACGAACCGGTAGACCGGCTTGGCGGTCGCCATCCACAGGCGCGAAACCGGCGCCGGCGTGGCAAGGATGCGCCGCTCGCGCACGGTCAGCCGCTCCGGACAGTAGCAGCGCTTGTGTTTCAGCAGGTGCCGGAGGTCTTCGCGTGCCAGCATGCGAAACAGCGGTCCGCGCCGCAAAGACACCGTGGCGAGCTGGAAATCGACCAGCGCCGGTGCGCCGATCGGCGTGACCAGCCAATTGGGTTCTTTCGCGAGGTCGTTATGCACCACGCCGCGGCGGTGCAACGCGGTGACCAGGCGGCGCGCGCGCCGGAAATAATCGGGATTGCGGGGTCTTGCGACCTGCATCGGCCGGCCGTCGATCCATTCGCGGCGCAGGATATCGCCCTCGGTCCCGATCAGCCGCGGCGTGCCGGGAAGGCCGTCGAGACGGGCCAGCGCGCGCGCTTCACGACGGCACAAGCGGCGCGCGAGCCAGGCGAGCCACCAGCGCGCGCTGCCGGTGTCGCGAACCACAATCGGGTGGCCGCGATGCTGTTCCAGCGTCAGCTGGCCGAACAGATCCGATTTCAGCAGCGTCATCGGCCCGCTTCAGGGCAGCCGGAACAAGGGCGGCCAGGTGCCAGCTGCGCGCAGGCTCTCGATCAGCAGGACCAGCAGCCACAGGCCGAGGAAGGACGCCGCATCGAAGAATGCCTTGCGGTAGATGCGTGGTGGCACCGCGACGGACTCGGGCATCCGCCGCCCTGGCCCGCCGGGCCAGAATGCCGGTACTGAATCCCGGTATCCGCGCCAGGCATCGCCGTGGGCCGCCAGCAGGGCCGCGTCTTCGCGGAGCGCGGCCATCGACACGATCGCACTGATCGCGAGCGGCAGCGCGAAGGTCAATGTCAGCGACAAGGTCGTCAGGCCGATGCCGGCGGCGCCAACGATGGATCCGAGATACAAGGGGTGCCGACAGAGCGAGAAAGGGCCGTCGCGCACCAGCTGTTCTTCCTTGCGCCCGGCGATGAAGAACGTGGCCCAGATCCGCCACAGGACGGCGCTCACGACCAACACGAAACCGGAGCATTGCGCGAGCAGCGAACAGGCGCCCTGCATGCGGCCGCCGCCGCTCACCGCGACCAACGCGAGCACCAGGAGGTACAGCAGCTGGGTCAGCCGGATTCGCGGCGTGCTGCCGGAAGTCGTCATGCGCTCATTGTAAGATAGTGCGGCCATGAACTTTGCCGCTGATTTCCTCGGTTACGTCGGCCTGACGATCATGACGCTGCTGCCGATCATCAATCCGGTCGGCACGGCGGTCCTGCTGCTCGGCATCGGAGAGCATCTCGACCCGGAGGTTCGCGAGCGCCAGGTCCGCAAGGCCTGCATCTATGCGAGCGGCATCCTGATCGCCTTCCTGCTGCTTGGCACCCTGATCATGCAGGTGTTCGGCATTTCCATACCGGGCCTGCGCATCGCCGGGGGCCTCGTGATTGCATTCCTCGGCTTCCGGATGCTGTTTCCGGACACGGTACCGACGATGTCTCCCGAGGCGCTCGCCGAGGCGCGGGTCAAGGCCGACATCTCATTCTCGCCGCTCGCGATGCCGTCACTGTCCGGTCCGGGATCGATCGCGACCGTGATCACGATGTCCTCGACGATCCGCCACGAGGAGCAGGGCACGCGCGCCGTCATCGAGCATGTCGGCGTCGTGATCGGCATCGTGGTCACGGCGCTCGTCTGCTACTTCGTGCTGCGCGCCGCCGAGCAGCTCAGCAAGAAGCTCGGTAGCGCCGGTATCGGTGCGATCGCGCGCATCATGGGATTCCTGATGATCTGCATCGGCGTACAGTTCGTCATCAACGGGGTCCGGGAACTGGTCGGGAGTTGAACGTGGCCGCACGCAGTATCACGATGCCTGCCGCAGCGCAGGCGCTGCCGGGACGCAGCGTGCCGATGGCAGTGCCTCAGCAGCATTTCGTCAACGACAACCGGCTGTCGCCGCCGTTTCCCGCGGGACTGCAGCTCGCGCTGTTCGGCATGGGCTGTTTCTGGGGTGCCGAGCGCCTGTTCTGGGAACGGCCGGGTGTTTACTCGACCGCAGCCGGCTATGCGGGCGGCTTCACGCCGAATCCGACCTACCAGGAAGTCTGCACGGGCATGACGGGTCACACGGAGGTCGTGCGCGTCGTCTTCGATCCGGCGCGCATTGGCTATCCGGAGTTGCTCAAGCTCTTCTGGGAGTCGCATGACCCGACCCAGGGCATGCGGCAGGGCGGCGATGTCGGCACGCAATACCGCTCCGCGATCTACGCGACCGACGATGCCCAGCTGCGCCAGGCGCAGGAATCGAAGGTGGCTTACCAGCGCGCACTCGACCAGGCGGAACATGGACGTCCGATCTCGACGGAAATCCTGCCGGCGCCGGACTTCTACTACGCCGAGGATTACCACCAGCAATATCTCGCCAAGAATCCCAGCGGCTACTGCGGCCTCGACGGAACCGGCGTCGCCTGCCCGGCAGGGCTCGGCGTCGCCTGAGGCGCGGCGGTCTGTCCATTGATGTGATTGACGAGCGGGGCGTCCACGCCCTGACGTCGGGCGGTGGCGGCGCATTGCTCCGCACCGCGCAGGAAGGGGTTCGGCACGCGGGCGTCGCCCTGGGCCTGGCGCGCGGCCAGCAGTCCGCCCAAGTACTGGTATACCGGCGTCGGAAACAGCGACTGTGTGACGATGCCGGCGAACTCGCGCGGGTCGACGCCGGCGCCGTGCACGATCAGCATCGCGTCGCGCAGGCTCTCGACGACCGCGGCCATCAGGAAATTCCCCGCAGACTTGACGACATTCGCAGCGGCAGGGTCCTCGCCGATGATCTGCAGCCTGCCCAGCACCTCGAGCACCGGCCGGACGCGTTCAATGGCGGCGCGCGGTCCGCCTGCAACAATCAAGAGCCGGCCGGCCGCCGCCGCATCGGGCGGCCCGAACAAGGGCGCCGAGACATAGGCCTGCCCGGCGCCTTCGTGCGCCGCAGCCAGGCGACGCGCAAGGGCATCGCTGATCGTGCTCATGCAGAAATGGATCAGGCCGGGCATGCCAGTCGAGATCAGCCGGCCGCCGTCGAACATCACGGCCTCGACGGCCGTGTCATCGGAAAGTACGGTGATCAACAGTTCGGACTGGCAGGCTTCGCCGGCCGTGCGCACGGCGACCGCGGTGTCGGAGGGCAGGCTGTAGGCC
>JBATEA010000519.1:0-3950 GCA_049663745.1 Steroidobacteraceae bacterium
ACGATGCGTTGGAGCGGTCCGGGATCTTGCCCCGATAAGGTTGACACGTCGGCCTGACGCCAGAAGCGCTCGGCATTGCCAGGCGCAAGGTCCACCTAGGACCCAAGCCGCGCGCTGACAGCCGCAATCGCGGGCAGCACACGTTCTATCTCCGCCGCATCCCGTCGCCATTTGTCGGGGTGAGGAACTGTGTGCGTGTGACGGAAATCGGCAGCGGTTTCGACAAGTACTCGGCAAGCCGGGGATCCATCGAAAGCCCGGCAAATTTCAGCAGCTTCGTGACTTCCGACCTGGGATCCCGGATCAGGTCCTCGTAGCGCACGGTCGTCCAGCGGTCGCGGGGCATGGACCCGAGGTCGTCGAGGATTGTTTCGTTCGCCGCCCGCGATGCGCATCAGGCGCGAGCGCGACCAGACCGTGCCGAAGGACGCCAGCACCTGCTGCAGATAGGGGCTCGCGAGCAAAGCCTGCGTCGGCTGCATTTCGCCGCCGACGGAATCGTTCTGGTTGCCGCCGACGGTGATGAGCCGGGCGGCGGTATTGCCCTCGTATTCGCTTGGGTGGCGCGACCAGGCGTCTGCGGGCAAGGCCTCGACTTCGCGGCCTGCAGCCGTTCGACGTCGAACCGGACAGGGAGCCGGCAGAAAGGCCGTGCGAGTTTCACGGCGGCGCTGAATGGCGGCTAGTTGTATGCAGCGCCGAACCGCCAGGTCGCCGTCACGCCATAAGTACGCGGCTTGGCGTACACGCCCGCGACAACGCCCGCGAACAGCGAGCTGTCGAACGCGTAGACGCGGTATTCCTCATCGGTGAGATTGTCGACGAAGGCCGCGACTGCCCAGCGCCCATTGTTAGCGGCGTAGCCGATGCGCGCATTGGCAACCGAGTACGCCGCCTCTTTCTCGACCGGGGCGCACAGGACAGTGAAACAGAACTTGGAGGTATACAGGACATCGGCCTGCACCGAGGCTGTGTTGCCAGCGAGTGCGAACTCGTAGCGCGCGAGTGCATTGCCCGAGAAACTCGGCGCCTGCGGCATGTCGTGCTCCACATGCGTCACCGTGTCTGGCAGCACGATGTCTTCGACGTTGGAGCTGAGCGCGGACACGCCGAGCTGCAGGGTCAGTCCGGTGACCGGCTGCGAATTGATTTCCACCTCCAGACCGTAGGCCGTCGCGGGCAGGTTGATGACTGTCTGGTTGACCCCGAGCTGCACGAAGGCCTGGTAGTCGGTGTAGTCGTAGTAGAAGGCGGTGGCATCCAGGGTAGTCGTCCGGTTGATCGTCGACTTGATGCCCACCTCGAATGAGTCGAGGACCTCGGGCTTGAAAGGAATGCCATTCAGGAACTGCGCGTTGGTGCCGAGGGGAATGCCGAAAGCCGGCGCATCGGCGAATGGCGTACCAGTCGAAAAGGAGAAGCCGCCACTCTTGCTGCCGCGGTTATAGCTCGCAAACAGCAGCACATCATCGTTGACGCGGTAATCGAGCTCGAGGCGCGCGGTGACGTCGTCGAATGTCGCGTCTGCGTCGCTCGGCGTCAGCGTGATCGGTACGACCGTTTCGTCGAATGGCACGCCAAACGAGGTGCCGACTACCTGCGTGTGGTCGAACGCAATATGGATGCCATTGCTCGGTTCATCCCCGTAGTACGCTCCCTTGCGCTGGTCGCGCCAGTAGCGCAGGCCTGCGATCAGGCTGACCTTCTCGGTGGCTTTCCATTCGTTCTGCAGAAAGACGGCGTATGAGGTCGTGTCCTGCGAAGCCGTGATGACCGGTATGTAGGCGAAGGATGGGTCGCCAAACACGTCGGCGTAGAACGGATCGGCGAACTGGCCGGTGTAGTCGCCCTCGACCTTCATGCCGTACACGCCGCCGACGAGCTGGTTGTTGCCGAAGTTGCCCGACAGGCGCAGCTCCTCCGAATACTGCTTGATATCGCTGCCCTGGTAGAAAACCACGCCCAGCACGGGCGACGCGTCGCCGCCCTCGATGTAGAACTTGTCGGCCTTCTGGTAATCGGTGATCGACACGAGGTCCAGGTCCCCGATCTTCGAATCGATGCGCAGCGTCGCGGCCTTGATGGTCCGGTCGACGTAGGAGAGCGAGCTCTCATCGGTGGCCCAGGGGTCGCCGCCGCGGCTCGGGATGATCGCGTCGTTGCGGTAGCCAGTGCCGGCCTCGCCTGGCCCGGTTCCCCAGAAGGCGCAGGACTGCGTCGGCAAAGTGAACTCGCCCTGCCGCTGCGCATTGGGGCACGCCGGCTCGTGCGAATAGAGGCCCGCCTGACGTTCCTTGTCGGCGCGCAGGTAGCGCAGGATCAGGTTGACGTTCGTGTCGTCGGTTGGTTGCCAGGCCAGTTGCCCGCGCACGGCGTAATGATTGTTTGCGCCGCGGTCTTTCTGGCCGGGAAAGAGCTCCTTGATGAAGCCGTCGTCCTGGTTGCTGATGAAGGCCAGCCGTCCTTGCATGTTGTCGGAGAACGGGCCGGAAATGGCGCCTTCGATGATCTGCTGATTGAAGCGGCCGTAGGTCCCCGAGACGTATCCTTCGAATTCGTCGGTCGGCTTTTGCGAGATGAACTGGATCGCGCCGCCCGTGGCATTGCGGCCGAACAGGGTCCCCTGCGGACCGCGCAATGCCTCGACGCGGGCCAGATCGAACACGGGGAAGCTCGCGAGGTTGATTGAGCTCGAGTAACTGTCGTCCTGGTAGACGGCGACCGGCGGCTCCTGCTCGTCGCCATAACTGTTCTGCGCGACGCCTCGGATGTTGAACACCACCTGCGACGACGAGTAGGCGTTCATCTTCAGGCTAGGCACCGCGCGCACGATGTCGGTGGCGGTCTTGATATTGAGATTCTGCAGCGTCTGCTCGCCGAGCGGAGTCACCGATATGCCGACGTCCTGGATGTTCTGTTCACGGCGCTGGGCCGTCACGACGACTTCCTCGAATGGCACGGCTGTCGTGCCCTCCGCCTGTTGCGCAACCGCGGCTGGAGACGCGCTTCCGATGAATGCCGCACACGCCGCCAGCCGAAGCACGGAATGAACGGCGCGCTGGATGTTCCGCATGAAAGCCCCCTGCACTCAAGAATGCCTGATCTTCCGCCAGGGCCTGTTGTTAAGCAAGACGGGGCAGATTCTCCGGCGCCATGTCATTGCGACGGCGCGACGAAATCCCGGGCGGCCTCGCGCAGCAGCGCCGAAACGTAATCCGCGAAGGAACGCCAGACTTCGAACCGGAATTCGTCGGCGCCTGTGCGCCAGAGTACGATGTCCGACTTGCCGAAAAGCGTTCGTGTGCACATGCCAATCGGGAAGGCGGCGGGATCGAGGTCCAGCGGACATCCGGTGTTGAGAATCGCGCTGGCGTGGGGACCACTCACCGTCAGTGCAACCTGGCGTTGACTGACATCCACCAGCGAATGCGCAATGCCCACCAACGCCGCCGTGAGGCTGGCGGCAAGAACCTGTGCGTCTTCCGCCGCACCGAGCAGCAACTGCTCGTCGGGACCGAGCCATAGCGCTGCGCGGTTTCCCGATGTGCCGGCACGGCAGGAAATCTCGGGCAGGGACAGTCCGAACGCCACGCCCGCCGCTGCGCGCGCCGCCGGTCCGCCCTGCAGGATGAAGCGCGCGGCGGACGGCAAGGTTCGCAGCCAGCCGTCGTTTCCGGTTGCCAGCGGCGCGGCAGAGTCAACCATTCAGGCGCGCCCCTTCCTTGTCATAGAACACCGGCGAGGTCACTTCGACGGCGATATCGCTGCCGGGCATGGGCACGAAGAGTCTCTGGCCCAGGCGCGCGCGTCCATCCGCCACCATCGCGAGCGCAATCGAATGCCCGAGTGCGGCGCTGTAGTAAGACGACGTGACATGACCCAGCAGCTTCATCGGCGGCTTCTGTCGCGCCGTTTCCACGACCTGCGCGCCCTCCTCGAGCACCGTGCCG
>JBATEA010000520.1:0-2343 GCA_049663745.1 Steroidobacteraceae bacterium
GGAGGAGGTCGGTGATCCCGTCGAGGCGGGCCGCCATCGCCGGCACCGCCCCGGCCGGGATCGGACCGCGGGGCAGATACCACGAGCCGGAGCGGAGGAGCGGCCACGGTCGCTCGAGGGCCAGCACCGCGGAGCCATCGTCGCCGACGAGAAAGGCGGGTCGCCAGCCCGTGGTCCGACGATGTTCGGCCCAGGCACGCGACTGGAAGATGTTGCCGCCGCCGACGTGGACCGTGAGGTCGTCCCACGCGTCCAGCTCGCGCGCATTCGCGTCCCGGAAGCCGGTCACGGACGAACGCTCCCGTCCGGCACGGCTTCCCGGTCTGGCTCGGCCTGCCGGTCGCGCTCGGCGTGCCGCTTGTCTTCGGGATCCTGCGCAAGGAACTTTCGCTGCTGATGGTGTTCCAGGCACTCGGGACCTTCGAGATCGACCGTTTCCTGGACACGGCCCAGATCCTGACGTTCCTGCTGTTTCTCACGTTCTATATGCCATGCGTCTCGACATTCGCGATGATGCTGAAAACGATCGGCCGGCGCGAAGCGATGTTCTCGGTATTGCTGTCGGTTGGCGTCGCGCTGCTGGTGAGCGGGGTTGTGCGCTTCACGCTGGAGATCATCAGTCCATTGCTCGCCTGAGCGGGCGGGTCGCCACGCTCACGAATCAGCTGCGCGAACGCACAAAAAAAATATGCCGGCCCGTGCTGCCGGATGTCGTTGAAGACAAACGACTTTGCCAATCCTCTGTGCCGTAGACGCATACGAAAAATGTACGTCAGGCGTGCGCTCCTGCGTCCGAGGCACATACGTCATTTTCTAGCTTGGTACCGCATCGCATTGATTTCAGTCTCTTTTACCCATTCTCGCCGCTACCTGGCATGAATATTGCTACATCAAGGATGAGAGAAGAAAACAAGCGCGAGGCGGCCACATGAACACAAATTCCAGAATCCTGATCGTCGACGATGACGAAGTCGTGCGGCTCAGTTATCTGAGGGCGCTCGCAGGCGCCCGCCACAACGCCGAAGCGGTCTGGAACGGAGCCGAGGCGCTGCGCGCGATGGAGCAGCGCCCGTTCGATGTGGTCCTGCTCGACGTTCGGATGCCCGGCATGGATGGCATTTCGGTGCTCAAGGCGATCAAGGAGAGATGGCCGGAGAGCGAGGTCGTCATCATCACCGGTTACCCGGACCTCGAGACCGTCAAGGATGCGATCCAGATCGGCGCCTGCGACTACCTGTCCAAGCCGGTCGGACCGGATGAAATCATTCACGCCGCGAATGGCGCCCTGACACGGAAACAATGGGTGCTCCAGCGCGTGCGGACTGAACATTGAAAGAAGGAGAAAGCCATGAAGACCCAGAGAAAAGTGTTGGTTGTCGATGATGATCCGGTAATCGCCAGGAGCTTTGACCGGGTCCTTTCCGGAAAAGGGTATGCAGTAATCACGGCCCGCGACGGGGACGAAGCGCTCCGCAAGCTCCGTGACGAGAAATACGATGTCGTTTTCACCGACATCAAGATGCCGGGCATGAGCGGAATCGAAGTGGCCGAGCGGATCAAGGCCACTCAACCGTGGCTTCCGGTCGTCATCGTGACCGGTTACGGCACGGACGAGAATGAGGCCCGGGCCGAAGCGGCAGGCGTTTCCGGATTCCTGCGCAAGCCGCTGTCGCCGGAAATGATCGAGGGGAGCGCAAGAAAAGCGCTTCAGGAAGAAGTCACAAGGGAGGCCGCACCGGAAAAGGTCCAAGCATCCGTCGAGCTGTACCCCGCGCCGGCAAAGCCGGAGCTGCGCAGCGCCTGGAAGAGCATCGCCCTGTTGTTCGCGGCGCCTGTCATCGGCCTCGCCTACATCCTGGCAGGGCCGTTCATCGGGCTCGGAATGCTCGCCTGGATGGGCACGCGGGAATTGGCAAAGTACCGCGCAACCAGGAAGATCGCGCATTTCATCAAGGACGTTGCCCTCTTCATTGCGGCGCCATTCATCGGGCTGATGTATGCAGTCCTGTTCCCCTTCATCGGACTCGGCATGCTGGCCTGGATGGGCGTGAGGGCCCTGGCGAAGCGGCGGGCAGTGGCCTGATCGTCCTGCGCTGCGGGCGAGCGCGCAGTGGCCCATCACGGGACGTTTGACCCAGGTCAAGTAGCGCTGCCCGGCGAGGCATATGATGAAAGGCAAGGGAGCGTACATGGGACGTCTGCGGTTTGAGCACGCAGCCACACGCGCGAAGGTCCACAGGGTCCTTCTGCCCGGCTTGTTAGCCGCCATTTCACTGTTGCTCGCTCCAGTCATGGCCGCGGGTGCCGCGGACAGCGCGCTCTCCGAAGCCGATACCGCGTGCC
>JBATEA010000521.1:0-2777 GCA_049663745.1 Steroidobacteraceae bacterium
GAACCTCATCGGTCGGCGGCCCTGACAGGCCCGGGCGCGCGTGCAACAACCACGCGATCGCGGCCGGCGCGCTTGGCCTCGTAAAGCGCCACATCCGCGGCGGCGATCAGCGCGTCGCCGGAATCGCCGTCCGCGGGGAATTCCGCGATGCCGATGCTCAGCGTGACGGAGCCACCCGCGAAAGTCGGCTGCGCGAGCTGCTGTCTGATCCTCTCGGCCACGGCGGCGGCGCCAGATGCCTTGAGTTCCGGCATCAGCACGAAGAACTCCTCGCCACCGTAGCGCGCAACGAAGTCGACATCCTGGGTCGCCTCGCACAGCACGGCGCCAACCTGCTTCAAGATCCTGTCCCCCGCGGGGTGGCCGTGCGCATCGTTATATTGCTTGAAGTGATCGACGTCAGCCATCAACACGGCAAACGTGTGCTTGAGCCGCCGCGAGCGGCGCACCTCATTCTCCAACGCTTCCATCATCCGCCGTCGATTGTTGAGACCGGTAAGATGATCGGTGACCGACAGCCGTTCCAGCTCGTCACGGCCGGCGCGCAATCGCGCAACCATGTTGTTGAAGACTTCGGTGAGATAGCCGACCTCGCCACCCGTCGCGACCGGCAGGTCGACGTCCAGGTCGCCGGTGGCCACTTTGGCCGCGCCCCTGGTGAGTCGATCCAATGGCCGCACGATGAATATGCCGAGTGCATAGCCCAGGCCACCGGCGATCGCCAGCATGCCCGCGACGATCAGCAGCATGACGTCACGCAGCCGGTCCAGCTGGCTGAATACCTCGGTCGATGGAATCTCCGCGACCACGATCCAGTCGAGCCCCGGCACGCGTCGCGTGCTGCCGAGCACCTCGTCTCCCATGAAATTGATGAATTCGACCGGTCGGCCTTCGCTCGCGAGATGCGACATGGTCGCCTCGCGCGAGTAGCGCAATGCCATAAACGCCGCGGAATTGCCGCGCGAGCTGACGATGAGGCCGCCGTCCTCGTTCATCAAATAAACCTGGCCGGATTTCGCGGGCGCCATGCGTTTCAGCATTTCAGCGAGCGACTCAAGGTTGACCCTGGCCGTGATCCCGCCGAGGGATTCGCCGCCGGCGACCACGATCGGCACTGAAATGAGTATCTCGGGCCGCGCGATCGTTGCATTCCAGTAAGGGGCGCCGAGCACGAGATGGTCATCGTGCATCTGCGACTGCCAGCCGGACGGGAGCACGAGCGTGTCGGGTTTTTCGCGGCTGGAGGCCACGACACTCCCGTCGGGATCCACGATCATCAGCTCGTCGTAGTCGGCGAACCGCTCGTGCACGGATTTCAGGTAATCGGTCAGATGCTGGTATGAACGCCCGGCGCGGGCCGGCTTGCTGCCCACGCGCGGAATTCGCTCGAGGTTTTCGGTGACCTCATACGAGCTCGCAAATACTCGCAGATCGTAGCGCCGTTCCTTTATCCAGAGATCCGCCTCGCGGGCGGTCTGCGTACAGACATTCAGCAGTTCCTCGGAGGCTTTGGCCACCAGGGAGCGCTTGTTCTCGAGATAGGAGAACCACGCGGTGGCAACCGAAGGCAGCAGCGTTGCGAGGACCGCGAACACCAGGATCTTGTTCCTGATGCTGTCGGGCCGCAATACGTTCAAGCGCTGGGTGACGCTGAAACGCTGGGTTGTCGTGTGATCCGACGAGTTCAAATGTCCTCACCCGCCGCGAGTATTCGCGCTGAAACCCAACCGACACTACTGCAGCCGAGAGTCCGGCGACCGTGCTCGGCATCGCGGTGGCAGGCGAGAGTTCCGCGACACAGATCGCGGATTCGCCGGTATTCGCGAGGAAAAGAATCCTCCGAGCGGCTTGCGGAAGCGCGGCGTGAAGCGGTCACTCTCGCCGATCGCCGCGTGGCGTTCGCGATTCACGGCCCGAATGCTCCAGGGCTTCAGTGCCTGGCCGCCGCTCAGGCTTCGTTGCCGATCAATCTGCGCAGGCCGTACAAGGTGGCCGCTGCGTCCGGGCCGACGACGAGATGCAGGCTGGTCGGCGCGGGCCGCGCGACGCCGCGCAGTCCCAGCGATTCGAGCACCGGGATATCGACCACCGCAGCTTCACGCAGTGTGACCAGAATGCGTGTCGATGCGCTGTCGAGCGCAGCAACATTGCCGCGACCCCCAAGCGCCGTCAGGAGCCGCGACAGGAGTTCGGCATCGACCTGCCCGCCTGCCGCTTGAGTTTTTGGTAACTGCGACACCCGCCCGGCTGGCCGTATGGCTTCGAACTCGGTACCCCGCAAAGCGTCGCGTATCTCGCCAGCCACCTGGTCCGCAATCGGACCGAGCACGACTTGCAGCGAGTCAGCCGACGGGCGCACGAGACCACGGGCACCGAGAGACTGCAGTGCCGCTTCGTCGACGGCAGCCTGATCCGACACGACGAGGCGCAGACGGGTCGTGCAGGCATCCACGGAAACGAGGTTGCGGGCGCCGCCGAGCGCAGCGACCAACGCGCGGGCGCGGTCCGATTCCGGCACCGTCGCGACCGCTTCCGGCGCGTCGGACTCACGGCCGGGAGTCGGAAGCGCGAACCGCCGGATGACGAATCGGAACGTTCCGTAATAGAGGGCGAAGTATGCGAGCCCCACCGGCAGCAGCATCCACGGCCGCGTGGCTTGCCCGAAATTGATCACGTAATCGAACAGGCCGGCGGAGAAGCTGAAGCCGAGCCGCACTTGCATCACGTTCATGAGCACCATCGCGAGACCGGTCAGAACTGCATGCAGGGCGTAGAGC
>JBATEA010000522.1:0-1566 GCA_049663745.1 Steroidobacteraceae bacterium
CGGTCAAAGCACGCGGTGCGCGATAGTACAAAGCATTGAACAGGTGGACGCTCGCGCGGTTGACCAGCGACACCGGCGGCTCGAAGAATATCCGCGCTGAAGATTGCCGCCGCCCGGTTTCCGGCGCAGCCGCAGCCGCATGCCGGCCACAGTGCAGCCAGCCGCGGCCCAGCTTGCCGCGCGACCCTGCAAGGCAGTCGAGCCACGCAACCGTGTACGGCCAGTGCCCGGTCGCCTCGTCATTGATCGCCCAGAAATCATCCAGGCTCTCGAAGCGGGTGGACTGCAGGTCCATGTGCTCGCCCTCGATCGCGAGCAGCTGGAGTTCGGCCCACAGGATCACGCCGGTGAGCCCGAGACCGCCGATCGTCGCTGCGAACCAGGCGGACTCGACGTCGGGACCGCAGATCTTCAACTCTCCATCCGAGCGCCGCAGGGCGAGCTTCAGCACGTGCCGGCCGAAGGAACCTGCCACGTGGTGATTCTTGCCGTGCACATCGTTTGCGATCGCGCCGCCGACCGTGACCTGCAGCGTTCCCGGCGTCACCGGCAGGAACCAGCCCTGCGGCACCGCGAGGCGGACGATATCGGCCAGCAGGACGCCCGCTTCGCAGCAAAGCCTGCCGGTATGCCGGTCGAACGAGATGAAGCGATCCAGCGCACGCGTGTCGAGCGGGCAGCCGCCCTCGTTCAGGCAGACGTCGCTGTAGCTTCGTCCGTTGCCGCGCGCGATGCAGGGCCTGCCCGGTTGCGGCAGCGGCAGGTTGCGATCGAACAGGGCGACGACCGTCTGGTCGCGGTAGACGGGCCAACGGTTCCAGGCTGTGACGGCGCCGCGCATCGGGCTTGCGCGGGAATCAGATCGCGAGCCAGATGAAGACGGCGCAAATCAGCGCGACGGCGAGGCTCGGTTTGTCGGTCAGTGCGAACACGACCGGGTCCTCATGCAGCTCCTGCCGATAGGTCTTGAGCCAGATGCGCGAGACCCAGTACAAGAGCGCCGGGCACAGCATCCACAGCAACATCGGCCGGGTGTACAGCTCGCCAGCGCGTGCATTGACGTACAGCGCCAGCAACTGCACGCTCGAATAGGCCGAGGCCACGCCGAATATCACGAGCAGCGGCAAGTCGGCGACCGTGTAGCCCCTGCCCGGAGCCTGCTGTTCGCTGCGCGACGCGAGCCCGCCGAGTTCCGTGGCGCGCTTCGAGGCAGCCAGGCTGAAGAACAGCAGCATCGAAAAAGCCAGCAGCCAGAAGGTCGGCTCGATGGCGGTGGCCGCACTGCCGGCCAGTATTCGAATCGTGTAGAGCGCCGCGAGACACAGGATGTCAACCACCGCACGCTGCTTCAGGCCGAACGAGTACCACAGCGTCAAGGCCAGGTAGCCGGACAATGCGAGCAGGAAGAGCGGCGCCAGCGTGAACCAGGAGAGCGCCACCGCAGCGCCGATCAGGATCACGGCGCCGGTCAGTGCGGACCGTACCGTGATGTCGCGAACGGCAACCGGCCGGCGATGCTTGACCGGATGGCTCCGGTCCGCCTCCGCGTCCAGCACGTCGTTGATC
>JBATEA010000523.1:0-2309 GCA_049663745.1 Steroidobacteraceae bacterium
GTATTATATAGACCCATCACCTGACCTCAAGCAGACCGGAATTTTTTGAATCAGCCAATCGATGGGGCTCCGGCCCCGGTGATCGTCGCACGCGCCGATCATCCAATCTCACGCTCAATGATTTCCAGCAGCGCGCTCAAGGTGCTGTACCAGCTGAAGGACGCCGGTTACCAGGCGTTCCTTGTCGGCGGCTGCGTGCGCGACATCGTGATCGGCATGGAGCCGAAGGATTTCGACGTCGCAACGAATGCGTCGCCGGAGGAAGTCAGGCGGCTGTTCCGTAATTGCCGGCTGATCGGGCGGCGCTTCCGGCTCGCGCATGTGCGCTTCGGACACCAGATCGTCGAGGTCGCGACCTTTCGCGCCGCCGGCGATCCGATCGAGCCGGATGCAGACGATACCGACGACGAACCGGCGCCGGAACCGGTGAGTGACGACCGGGTCCACGACGACGGCGGACGGCTGCTACGCGACAACCGCTATGGCACAGTCGATCAGGATGTCTGGCGGCGCGACTTCACCTGCAATGCGCTCTATTACAACATCGAGGACTTCTCGATCTGGGACTACGTTGGCGGTGTCGAAGACGTCAAGGCGCGGACACTGCGCCTGATCGGCGACCCGGAGACGCGCTATCGCGAGGATCCGGTGCGCATGCTGCGCGCGATCCGCTTCCAGGCGAAACTGGGTTTCGAGATCCACGAAGGCACGCGCGAGCCGATTGCGCGGCTCGCACCGCTCCTCCAGCAGATCCCGCCGGCACGGCTGCTGGATGAGTTCCAGAAACTGTTCCTGGCCGGTTTCGGCCAGCGTGCCTTCGAGCTATTGCGCGAGCACGGGCTCCTGGCGCATCTCTTCCCGGCTACGGCCGCCTGGCTCGCGCAGGATGCGGATGGCATGGCGGGGCGATTGATCCGCGCCGGGCTCGCGAACACCGACCGCCGCGTGCTCGAGGACCGGCCGGTGACGCCGATGTTCCTGTTTGCCGTGCTGCTCTTCGGCCCGATCTCGGCTGCCGCGCAGCGGCGCTTCGAAGCCGGGTCGCAGGCGGGGCAGGCAATCGCTGAAGCCGCGGACGAAATCGTCGCCGAACAGAATCGGCGTATCGGCATACCGAAGCGGTTTTCGATCCCGATGCGCGAGATGCTGGCGCTGCAGCCGCGCTTCCATCGCCGCGAGGGCCGCCGCGCGCTCGCGTTCATCAGCCATCCGCGCTTCCGCGCCGCCTATGATTTCCTGGTGCTGCGAGCCGAGGCGGGCGGCGAGGATCCGGCCATCGCCAGATGGTGGACGGAATTGCAGGAACTGCCGCAGGAAGAACAGCACAAGCGTGTTGGCGCCGACCAGGCCCACTCAGGGCATCCCGCGGGCGCAGGCCGCCGCCGCCGTCGCGGCGGCCGGCGCCGCAGGCCCCCGACGACTGAAAGCTGATGCACCCGATCATCTGGCGACCCGCCTATGTTGCTCTCGGCAGCAACCTGGACGATCCGCGCCGGCAAGTCGAGCGCGCATTCGACGCGCTCGCGCGGCTCGCCGACACGCGCCTGGTGTCGCGTTCCGGCCTGTGGCGCTCCGCACCGATGGGGCCGAAGCACCAGCCTGAATTCATCAACGCCGTCGCGGGCCTCCTGACCCGCCGGGACCCGCATGCGCTGCTGCAGGACCTGCGCGGACTTGAACGGCGCATGGGCAAGGTCGAGCCGGCCATCCGTTGGGGTCCGCGCGTGATAGACCTCGACCTGCTGATGGTTGGCGAGGCCCGATGCGACGAGCCCGGATTGCAACTGCCGCATCCGGGCATGCACCAGCGCAATTTCGTGCTGTATCCTCTGGCCGAAATCGCCCCGTCGCTCTGGATTCCCGATCGCGGCCGCGTGTGCCGGGTTCTGGAAGGTGTCCCGGGCGACGGGATCGAAAGGCTGGCCGCACGGAACTCCGGTGCCTGAGACAAAGAAGGAAGACTGGCCCCATCGCCTCGTGGTGGTGGAAGGACTGATCGGGGTCGGCAAGACCAGCCTTGCGCGCAAGCTCGCGGCCGCCGTCGGCGCGGAGACCGTTTTCGAGCAACCGATGGAGAACCCGTTCCTCGAGCGCTTCTACAAGAGCCCGAAGGCTGCGGCATTCCCGGCGCAGCTCTTCTTCCTGTTCCAACGGGCGCGTCAACTTGCACAATTGCGCCAGCACGACATGTTTGCGCCGCTGCGCATCGCGGATTACATGCTGGACAAGGACCGGCTGTTCGCGCGCGTGGTACTGGACGAAGAAGAGTTCAAACTGTACGAGCAGGTCTACAACCGTCTGGCGCTCGA
>JBATEA010000524.1:0-3354 GCA_049663745.1 Steroidobacteraceae bacterium
CCGCATCGAAGATGCTCGCGCCGAACAGGCTCTTCCAATGCCCCATCAGTTGCCGGTACCGGGTGTAACGATGCCCGATGTTTGCAAGGTCATTCGCATATGCGATCCGGTCGTCCAGTTGCTGGAAATAGATCGACAGGCAGGTATCGAGCGGATCACGCACCGTGTGGACGAAGCGGGCATTCGGGAACAGCGCCTTCAGCATGCCGAGCCACTCGAAGGCGTCCGGACGCTTGTTGGTGACCATCGCGACCGCCGGAAACGTCCGATCGAGGTAGTCGAGATAACCGGAACCCAGGCGCCGCCAGCCGCTTGCATCCAGGGCGGCGATTGCCGCGGGAAACGGCGCGCCTGCAAGTGCCAGTTCCCGGCCGAAGTAATCGATCTCGCCGCCTGCTGTGACGCCCGGATGAGCTGCCAACACCTGCTCGAAGAGGGTTGAGCCGGATCGGAACATGCCGGTGATGAATACCAGCGGCCGGTCCGATACCGGTTCCCTGGCGGCAAGCCACTCCGCAGAAAACGTCCTGACGATCTCTGCGACACGACTTTCTTCGGCCTCGATGTCGTAGGACCGCAGGCGACCGGCGCTGATGCGGTTGCCGATTTCGTACTGGGCGAAAGCTTCGTCGTAACAGCCGCAATCGTCGAGGGTCTTGGCGAGAGCGAAGTGCAGGCTTTCGCGGGTGAGGGCATCGACCTTCGTGCGCCTCAGCGCCCGGCGGAGCTTCCTGACGATAGCGTCGCCAGGATCGGTGACTGTTCGGCCGTGCGCGATGTGAATGAGTGCGTTGTAGTACGCCGGGTTCAATTCGAGGATGCTCTCGAACAACCGCAACGCCTGCTGTCGGTCGCCGAACTCCTCGTGCAGCAGGGCCAGGTTATACATGGCAGGGATGTAGGTGCGATCGACCGCGAGCGCGCGTTCCAGGAATGTCCGGGCGCTCTCGTCCCGTCGCAGCTCGGTAAAGATGACGCCCATGTTGGACAGCACCTCTTCCGGATGGTCGATACCCAGATCGAGGGCATTCTGGTGCTCCGCCAGCGCTTCCTCGAGCCGCCCGCCGCGCCTCAGGAAACAGGCGAAATTGAATCGCGCAACTGCATGGTCCGGCTGGCTGGCGATCAGCCCGCGATAACAAATTTCCGCGTCGGAGCGCTTGCCCTGCTGCTCCAGCCGGGCGGCGACCTGGAGGTCATCTTGCATGATTGTCAGACTCCGCTGCCGCCCGTGAGGACCGCAGCCAGCGAGGGTTCGGACCGCGCGAGGCTCGCGAGCCATGCCATCCCCCGGCTGATCTCGGCCGCGTTTTCACGGCGCGATTCGCGCAACAGCAATCGGCGATCGTCCGGTGAAAAGAGCCGCTCAGGCGCTTTGGCATAGCGCAGCAGGACTGGACTCGCGGCGATCGCAGTTGATTGCCGTTCGTCGCGCTGCAAACCGAAGTGGGCCAGGATGCGATCCATCGAGTCGGCCACGGCTGCCAGGAAATCGTCGAAGTCGACGGCCAGGACTCGCCCGGGGAACTGGCGCATGGCGTCCTGCTGCGAGGCGGTCTCGACGAGCCAGCCCAGCGCCGCCAACTCACCAGGCGATAACCGGTGCAGCGGGCCAACCGGGACCTTGCTACGGGCCTGGAGCCGCTTGATTCGGCCGGGGCCATGGCCGCGCAGGTCATCCGCCGAGTTCGGCCCGGACAGCAAGGTCGCAAGGTATGGCTCGGCTCCGACGTTCATGCAGATCGCCCGCGACTCCGGCCTCGCTTCCAGCAGGGGGACCGCGATTCGTCCGGCACTACTGGTCGCCTTGACGACGACCGCGCGCGTCCATTCGTAACCGCGCGCCCACAGCCGCAGGCTCATCTCGAGCACTTCACCGAACTGGGAATCGCTCAGAAGCGATTCGGGTCTTCCAATCTCATCGTGCACCTCCGCAAGGCTCCTGAGCGGCAGCGGCTCCCGTATTGGCAGCACCAGCCCAATCTCATCGAGCAGGCGGCTCGCGAGCGTCGAGCCTACGTGCCCCGTGTGAAAGATGAAATGCAGCGGTCGCGGGTCGGTAATCCGCGCGGCTGCTTCGGCGACACGCGCAATTGGAAACCAGGAGCCCTGCGTGGACGGCGCGAGAATCCGGTCGTCGAGAAAACTCGCCGATCGATAGGCGCCCGCGTCGATCCTGATGACCAGCACCGCGCCGCGAATGAAGTCGAGCTTCTGAGCATAGGCATCTGGCGAGACCGGCAAGCGTTCCCACAATTCGTGGCCGATCGGATTCCGGTTCGCCGTTGTCATGATCCTGCGACCGGCTAGGCTGACACAGTCCGATCGCGGACCCATTGCGAGAGCAGCCATTTCACGCCACTCGTGGGCGGTAAACCGGCGTGGACCGTCTTGTAATCGGGCGCACCTGATTCATCGACATTGGCAAACAGCAGGGCATCGCCGCGCCGGCCCTTGTATCGCAATCCGATATGGGGGAAATCGGTCTCACCGCCCTCGTAGTCATCATTGAGATAAGTGAGGAAGGTCATCACCCGTTGGCCGTGCTGCCTGACCTCCTGCGCCAGCGCAGAGGTATTGGGTTCCAGGAAATCGGCATGCAGCGAGAATTGCTGGCCGGGCTCGTAGTGCAACAGCTTGGTCACCTCAAAAAAACTGGTCGCCACGCCGATGGCAGCGGCAATGCGGTCGCGAACAAGGCAAAGCACGAGATCCGTGTTGACGACCGTGAAATCCGCTTCGCTGTTGGTGCGCGTATCGACCGCAGCATGCCCTGTCGCATCCTTTCGATAGACCATCGCGCGCTTCAGATTGTAGCGCCCGCGTTGAATCAGCCAGTCGCATTCGGCGGATGTGGCGAAACCGTCGATCACGCTGACCTTTGGTGCCCTGGAAATCACCCGGACCGGCGCGGCCTTGGTCCAGTCGGCGAGGCTGACCTGCCGGCGCAGGGAACACCAATCCGTGCCGGCGTCCCGCGCCAGAAACTGCAGCTCGCGCTGCGCTGGCGCCCAGCCGAGCTCAGCGGCGCGCTGCAGGCAATCGAGCGAATCGTCGAGGCTTCGCGGCCGCAGCACGCCCCAGCCCGCGAACAACGCCAGCTGCGCGGTGGCTTCGCCGTCACCCAATCTGGCTGCCTCGTTGAGGCAACTGACCGCTTCCTGTGGCGCCTGCTTGACGCCGTCACCTATCAGCAGCCGCTTGCCAAGCGCCGTCAACGCGCCGGGATCGCCGGCCCGCGCGCGCTGACGCAGCGCACTGATTTCGCTCGCAGTCATGCCGATTTCCCGCCTGCCGGCCACTATATCCGAGCCGGCGCGGGAACCAAAAAAAGCGGCGGTCCCGAAGGACCGC
>JBATEA010000525.1:0-1773 GCA_049663745.1 Steroidobacteraceae bacterium
GTATCGCGGACCTCACGAATCATGTTGAGGTCGATCGTGTGGACCAGCAATTCGTCCTTGTCGTAGCTCGCCTGGGCCTCGATCTTTCCACGCGGATTCACGATGTAGCTCGAGCCGTAGAACTCGCCCATCCGGTCGGCCCATGGCTCCTCCCTGCCGATGCGGTTGATCGCGCCGATGAAGACGCCATTGGCCGCGGCCGAAGCCGGCTGTTCCAGTTCCCACAGATACTTGCTGAGACCGGCGACGGTTGCCGAGGGATTGACGATGTATTCCGCGCCATTCAGTGCCAGTGCGCGCCAGCCCTCGGGGAAGTGCCGGTCGTAACAGATATAGACGCCGAGCTTCACGTAGGCCGTGTCGAATACCGGATAGCCGAGATCACCCGGCTTGAAGAAGAACTTTTCGTAGAACCCGGGATCGACCTGCGGGATGTGCACCTTGCGATACTTGCCGAGGAAGCTGCCGTCAGCGTCGATGACCCCGGCGGTGTTGTAGTACACGCCCGTCATCGCCTCCTCGTAGAGCGGCACCACCATCACCATGCGGTGCTTCTTCGCATACTCCTGCATGAGCCGCGTCGTGTGCCCGTCCGGGATGCGCTCGGCGGCCGCATACCATTTGCGATCCTGCCCCGGGCAGAAGTAAGGCTGCGTGAACACTTCCTGGAAGCAAAGCACCTGCACGCCGCTGGCGGCGGCTTTCTCGATGTAGGGGATGTGTGCCGCGATCATCAGGTCCCGGATCCTGTCCGGCGCCATCGAGGTATCGCCCTTGAGGCCCATCTGGATCAGGCCGCAGGTCAGCTTGCTCATGCCCGGCTCCCCTTTTTCCGCGCGCGCTGGAAAGGGAGTCTAAGGCAACGGTCGCGCCGTCGCGTTCGCGGTCCGCACTCGATTTAAATAAGAATGATTCGCAATAAGAGCCAGTGCTCAACCAGCCGCATCCGTATTCGCACGGATGGAAACACCGCTTCGGAAAGCACACGGTAAGCAGATGTTCCAGATTCGCATCCATGGACGCGGTGGCCAGGGCGTCGTCACCGCCGCTGAATTGCTGTCGGTGGCAGCCTTCCGCGAAGGACGACACGCGCAGGCATTCCCGAGCTTCGGATCGGAGCGCACCGGCGCGCCGGTGGTCGCTTTCTGCCGCTTCGACGAACGGCCGATCCGGTTGCGCGAACCGATCATGGCTCCCGACGCGCTGATCATCCAGGACCCGACCCTCCTGCATCAGGTTGACGTATTCAACGGCCTCGTTCCCGACGGCTACATCCTCATCAACACGACGCGCTCACTCGACGAACTCGGCCTCAGCGAATTCCTGGGCCGTTTCTGCCGCGACCGGATATGCGCCGTGGCCGCAACGGAACTCGCCCTCAAGTACATTGGCCGGCCGCTGCCCAATGCCGCGCTGCTCGCCGGGTTCGCGGCCATCGCCGGACGCATTTCGCTGGATTCCGTCATCGCCGCGATCCGCGAGCGGTTCCCGCCGAAGGTCGCGGACGCCAACGTCGCCGCAGCCAGGGAAGCCTACGATTCCGTGATGCGGGAAATGCAGGGGGTCGTCCATGCTCAAGCAGGTTGAGGGTTCTGCCGCGGTTGCCGAGGCGGTGGCGCTCTGCCGTCCCGAAGTGATCTGCGCCTATCCGATCTCGCCCCAGACGCACATCGTTGAGGCGCTCGGTCGCATGGTGACGGTGGGAAGGCTCGCTCCCTGCGAATTCATCAACGTCGAGTCCGAATTCGCCGCCATGTCGGTGGCGATCGGCGC
>JBATEA010000526.1:0-3080 GCA_049663745.1 Steroidobacteraceae bacterium
CACCATGCGTCGCGCGATGAAGCCGGGATCGCAACCGCCGTCGAGCATGCGGCACAACCAGTACAGCGCGGCATCCGGATCGCTGTCGCGCACCGACTTGTGCAGGGCCGAGATCTGGTCATAGAAAAGTTCGCCGCGCTTGTCGAAGCGCCGGTGGCCACCGGCCGTGACTTCGCGGACGATGTCGAGCGTGATGAGCGGGCCGGCGGCATCGGTGGCCGCGAGGTCGACCGCGAGCTCGAGCAGGTTGAGCGCGCGGCGCGCATCGCCGTCGGCCGCATCGGCGATGAGCCGCAGCGTGTCGTCTGCCGCGCCGACGCCGCTGCCGCCCAGGCCGCGTTCCGCATCCGCGAGCGCACGCTCGAGCAATGCCAGCAGGTCGGCAGCCTCCAGCGGCTTCAGCAGGTAGACCCTGGCCCGCGACAGCAGCGCCGAATTGAGCTCGAAGGAAGGATTCTCGGTCGTCGCACCGATGAACACGAGGGTGCCGTCTTCGACGAACGGCAGGAACGTGTCCTGCTGTCCCTTGTTGAACCGATGGACCTCGTCGAGGAACAGCACCGTCGCCCGGCCAGCGGAGGCGCGCGCCGCGCGCGCCTGTTCCACCGCTTCGCGGATGTCCTTGACGCCCGCCATGACCGCCGAGAGCGCGATGAAATCGGCCTTGCAGGTCTCGGCAGCGAGCCGGGCGAGCGTCGTCTTGCCGCTTCCAGGCGGGCCCCATAGCACCATCGAATGCGGAATTCCGGCAGTCAGCAACTGGTGCAATGGCCTGCCCGCGCCCAGCAGATGGGCCTGTCCGACGAACTCGGACAGCTTTCGCGGCCGCATGCGATCGGCGAGCGGCCGGTAGCTGGCGCTGCCCTGATGATCGATTGCGAGTTGGGCCTGTTGCGGCATGTTCCGCGGATTCTAGCCGTTCAGGCCGGCTCTCAGTGACGCCTCAGGCCCGCGAGCCAGGCCTCCACCGCGAGAGCCCAGCCCGCCCGCCTGCGCACCAGCAACCACGCGGCCAGGATACCGCTGGCGTTTGCCAGGACGTCCGCCCAGTCGCCCGTGCGGGTGACCGTCAAGAGCGCCTGTGCGGCTTCGAGCGACATGCCGAGGATCAACACCGCTGCCATGACCCAAAGCAACCGGTCTGCCGTGACCACGGCGGAGCACAGCAAGGACAGCGTGAAGTAGGCTGTGAAATGCTCGTACTTGTCGGAGCCGGCTATGGACAGCGGCCCGAGGTCCGGCACCAGGCTGCCGGTGACGATCAGGACGACGAGCAGCCAGATCGATGCGATCCAGGCCAGCCGATAGCGCAGTGGCAGCCGGCTCATCCGGCCGGCGCGTGGCCGACGACGTCCACACCCGGCGGCGGCTGGAATTTGAACAGGGCTGAATCGAAGCGCGGATTGCGCTCGACCTTCAGCAATTCAATTTCGGTCGTCTGTCCGAGCCGGTCGAAAAACGTCATTCGCCGCAGCTCGCTCCCCACGAAACCCAGCCGCACTTCGCGGAAATCGCCGTCCGACTGAAGCGGCGTCAGCCGGCTCCACTCGAGCCCATCCTGCGAGCCGGCGTCCGTGATCTCGAACTCGTCCTTCAGGTCGTCCTTGCCGGCGAGCAGCATCGCCGGCGTGCCTGCCAGGGCCTCGTCGGCCGCGCGCACCGTTACCTGCTCGAGTTCGACGTCGTAAAGCCAGACGGTCACGCCATCCGAAACGATCTGCTGCTCCGGCACGCGGTAGTCCCAGCGGAATTTGCCGGGTCTCGCGAGCGATAGCGTGCCCTCCGCGCGCTCGAGCACGCGGCCCTTCGCATCGGTCACGATCTGGCGAAACTCGGCGCGCAGGCTGGAGAGCTGCCCGAGAAACCCTTCGACGCGCATGGCGGCTGCCGTGTCGCTGCTGGGGGCGGCAAATGCCAGCGCCAGCCAGAGACTGCCGGGCAGGCACGCGGCGAGACGGTACCTCATCGCGATTCCGGCGGTGGCGGCGCAAGCACTTCGCGGCTGCCATTGGACTGGAGAGGACCGACGAGGCCCGCCGCTTCCATCGATTCGACCAGCCTGGCGGCGCGGTTGTAGCCGATCTTCAGCCTTCGCTGCACGCCCGAGACGGAAGCGCGGCGCGACTCGACGACGATGCGCACGGCTTCGTCGTAGAGCGGATCCTGCTCGCCGTCATCCACCGCTTCCCCGCCCTCGCCGTCACTGCCCTCATCCTGGAGACCCGGCACCGGGCCCTTGGGCCCGGAAAGTACCTCATCGACATAAGCCGGTGCGGTACTGCTTTGCAGCGAGGCGACGACGCGATGCACTTCCTGATCGGCAACGAACGCACCATGCACGCGCTCCGGCGTCGAGCTGCCGAGCGGCAGGTACAGCATATCGCCATGACTCAGCAGCGACTCCGCGCCGTTCTGGTCCAGGATGGTGCGCGAATCCACTTTTGCGGAGACCTGGAACGCGATGCGGGCCGGAATGTTCGCCTTGATGAGGCCCGTGATCACGTCGACTGATGGGCGCTGGGTCGCGAGTATCAGATGGATTCCGGACGCGCGCGCCTTCTGCGCGAGCCGCGCGATCAGCTCCTCGACCTTCTTGCCGACGATCATCATCAGGTCGGCGAGCTCGTCGATCACGACGACGATGTACGGCAATGGCTCGAGCGGTGGCACCGCGCCCTCGTACTTGCCGGTCGCCAGCAGGCGCGCGATCAGCGGATCCGGTATCGGCTTGCCGGCCTGCTCCGCGTCGCGCACCTTGCGGTTGAATCCGCCGAGGTTTCTGACGCCCAGCTCCTTCATCAGCTGGTAGCGGCGCTCCATTTCGGCGACGCACCAGCGCAATGCGTTCGTCGCCTGCTTCATGTCCGTCACGACTGGCGCCAGCAGGTGCGGGATGCCCTCGTAGACCGACAACTCGAGCATCTTCGGATCGATGAGGATCAGGCGCACTTGCTCAGCCGTGCTCTTGTAGAGCAATGACAGCACCATGGCGTTGATCGCGACTGACTTGCCCGACCCGGTCGTTCCGGCGATCAGCAGGTGCGGCATGCGCGCAAGGTCGGCAACGACCGGCGCACCGC
>JBATEA010000527.1:0-3831 GCA_049663745.1 Steroidobacteraceae bacterium
CGATATGGTCGCGGTCAGCGAGCCGAAATTCACGCCGCTCTACGACTGGAATGACACGATCGAGCACAAGATCGCGACGGTCGCACGCGAGATGTACGGCGCGCACGCGGTTGACTACACGGCCAGGGCACGCCGCGACCGTGACCACCTCGAGAAAGCCGGTTTCGGCAAGCTGCCGGTCTGCATCGCGAAGACGCAGCAGTCCCTGTCGGACAACCCGGCGCTGCTCGGCCGCCCGAAAGACTTCCTGGTGACGGTGCGCGAGATTCAGCTCGCGGCGGGGGCGGGCTTCGTGATCCCGATCACCGGCGAGATCATGCGCATGCCGGGACTGCCGAAGGAACCGATGGCCTACAAGTTCGACCTCAGCGACGAAGGCGAGGTTCTCTTCAACCGCTGAGAGAAGCCGGGTCGATCCCGATCTGCGCGCAGGCGGCCGTCACCGTATTGCGGAGCAGGCAGGCGATGGTCATCGGGCCGACGCCGCCGGGCACCGGCGTGATGGCGCCCGCCACGCGAATCGCGGAGTCGAAATCCACGTCGCCCACCAGTTTGTCGCGGGGTCCGTCCGGTGACGGAACGCTGATCCGGTTGATGCCGACGTCGATCACCGTGGCTCCGGGCCGGATCCATTCACCTTTGATCAGCCGGGGTTTGCCGATCGCGGCGACCAGGATTTCCGCGCGGCGGCATTCTTCCGCGAGGTCGCGGGTGCGCGAGTGGGCGACGGTCACCGTGCAATGCTCGCGCAACAGCAGCTGCACCATCGGCTTGCCGACCAGGTTCGAGCGGCCGACCACCAGCGCGCGCCGGCCGGCCAGATCGCCCACGTATTCCCTGAGCAGAAGCAGGCAGCCGAGCGGCGTGCAGGGGATCATTCCGGAACCGCGCGCGGCCAGCAGGCCGGTGTTGATGAGGCTGAAGCCATCGACATCCTTGTGCGGCGCGAGCGCATCGATGATCGCGAGCTCGTCGATCTGCCGCGGCAGGGGGAGCTGGACCAGGATGCCGTGCACGTCCTGGTCGGCATTGAGCCGCGCCAACTGGGCGAGCAGTTCAGCCTGCGATGTGGATGCGGCGAGCCGCGTCTCGAACGAGCGCATGCCCGCTTCGCGGGTCTGCTTGCCCTTGTTGCGGACATAGACTTCGCTCGCGGGATCGTCACCCACGAGCACCACGGCCAGGCCCGGCGTCAGGCCGTGGCGCGTGCCGAGCGCCGCAACTTGCCGCGCAACGTCGGCCCGGACACGCGCCGCCATCGCGCGCCCGTCGACGAGGCGAGCCTGCTGCGAGCTGCCTGCAGCCATGTTGGGCCCGGATTCTGGCATCGATACGGCCTCATGCCATACTGGTGGCCGCGAGGGTACCTGAAACCCGCGCTCATGTGCGACACCGCGAGCCAACATGAATGCCAAGCACGACGGCGAGGCCGTCCGTCGAATACAGATTGATGCGATGCGCGGCGGCCAGGTCCGATCGCACCAGGACGTCGTGGTCGTCGAAGAGCCGCTCGAGATCCGTCTCGCGCGCCTTTCGGAGCCCGGGCCGGGACGCGCGATTTCGATCACGATGCGCACCCCGGGCCACGACGTGGAGCTGGCGATCGGCTTCCTGCACGGCGAGGGAATGATCCGTTCGAAGGCCGACGTTGCATCGGCCCGCATCTGCGGTCCGACCCGGAATATCGTCCGCGTAGAACTCGCGGCCGATGTGCCGTTCGACCTGTCGCGCCTCGAGCGCAACTTCTATACGAGTTCCAGCTGCGGTATCTGCGGCAAGGCCTCGCTCGAGGCAGTGGACGCGATACTGCCGATCCGCGCGGTTGCAAGCCCGATCACGGTGTCGGCCGGCCTGCTGGGCACGCTGGTCGCGAGCGCCCGCAGCGCGCAGAATGTCTTCCGGGAGACCGGCGGCCTTCATGGCTCGAGCCTATTCAACGAGCGCGGCGAATTGCTTGCGACATACGAAGACGTCGGCCGGCACAATGCGCTCGACAAACTCATCGGCGCCCGGCTTCTCGAGGGCAAATTGCCACTGTCGGAGTGCCTGTTGCTGTTGAGCGGACGCGCGAGTTTCGAATTGCTGCAGAAGGCGGCTGCCGCCGGCCTGCCGGTGGTCGCCTCGGTGGGCGCTCCTTCGAGCCTCGCAATCGATCTCGCGGAGCGCACGGGCATCCTGCTGGTCGGATTCCTGCGCGACGAGTCATTTAATGTGTACACACACCGGGAAAGGCTGCAATGAAGGCTGCCGCTGCGGCGAAACCGATCACTCAGGCGCAGAAGGACGAGGTCCTCGCGATCGTCGCGCGCCACAAGGACCAGCCGGGCCCGCTGATCGAGATCCTGCACGACGTGCAGCGTTCGCTCGGATATGTGCATGCGGAGGCCGTGCCGCTGATCGCCGGGGCGCTGAACCTGTCCCGGGCTGAGGTTCACGGCGTCGTCACCTTCTACCACTACTTCAACAGCGCACCGCAGGGCCGGCGCGTGCTGCGCCTGTGCCGCGCCGAGGCCTGTCAGTCCATGAATGGCCGGGCACTCGAGCAGCACGCGATGAAGCGGCTCGGCGTCGGCTTCGGCGAAACGACCGCGGATGGCGGCTTGACGCTCGAGGCTGTCTATTGCCTGGGGCTCTGCGCTTGCTCGCCCGCGGCGATGATCGATGAGGAAGTGCACGGGCGTGTGACGCCGGAGCGCCTGGACGAATTGCTCGGGCACGAACGCGCAGGCGTGGGCAAGTGACCGTCACGGTGTGGGTCCCGCGGGATGCTGGGGCGCTGGCGCTCGGCGCCGAAGCGACGGCGCAGAAGCTACTCGCTGCGGCGCAGGCGGCAGGCACCCCGATCCGGCTGCGCCGCAACGGATCACGTGGACTCTACTGGCTCGAACCGCTGGTCGAGGTCGAATGCGCGGCGGGCCGGATCGCGTACGGGCCCGTATCCGCGCAGGACGTGCCGGGGCTTCTGGAGAAAGGCCTGCTGCGCGGGGACGCGCATCCGCTTCGGCTGGGACCGATCGAGCAGCATCCGTGGTTCAAGTCGCAGCAACGACTCACGTTTGCGCGGGTCGGGCAGATCGACCCGCTCGAATTGAACGACTATGTCGCGCAGGACGGATTCCGCGGCCTGCGACGCGCGCTCGAGATCGGAAGCCCGGCGATCGTCAACGAGGTGGTCGAATCAGGCCTGCGCGGCCGCGGCGGCGCGGCCTTCCCGACCGGCATCAAGTGGCAAACCGTGCTCAAGCAGCCGGCGGGCCAGCGCTACATCGCCTGCAACGCGGACGAGGGGGACTCGGGGACCTTCTCGGATCGCATGCTGATGGAGGGCGATCCCTTCTCGGTCATCGAGGGCATGATCATCGCGGGTGTCGCGGTCGGAGCGACGCGCGGCTATATCTACCTGCGCGTCGAATATCCGCACGCCTGCCGGGTGATGAATGCGGCCATTGCCGCCGCGCGCAAGGCGGGGTTCCTCGGCGACAATGTCTGCGGCAGCAAGCACGCATTCGACATCGAGCTGCGCCTCGGCGCCGGCGCCTACATCTGTGGCGAGGAGACCTCGATGCTGGAGAGCCTCGAGGGCCGCCGCGGCGAGATCCGCGTGCGCCCGCCATTGCCGGCGGAGAAGGGACTGTTCGGCGCGCCCACGGTGGTCAACAACGTCGTGACGCTTGCCACGGTGCCCGTCGTGCTCGCGGCCGGTGCCGCCAGCTACCGCGATTTCGGCCAGGCGAAATCACGCGGCACCCTGCCATTGCAGCTCGCCGGCAATGTGCGCCGCGGCGGGCTGATCGAACGGGCATTCGGCCTGACGGTGCGCGAGCTTCTGTA
>JBATEA010000528.1:0-4828 GCA_049663745.1 Steroidobacteraceae bacterium
CTGCCACACGGCGAAGGTCGGCGATTACTTCGTCGAAGGACATGTGCCAGCGGATGACGTAAAACGACTTCTGGCCGAGAAACCCGATGCCCGCGGCCTCGCAGTTCCCGGCATGCCGCAGGGTTCGCCCGGCATGGAGCAGGGCGCAACTCCTGAGCCATATGACGTGCTGCTGGTCGCAAAGGATGGAACCACTTCGGTTTACGCGCACCACGGCGGCTGATGCACGGACCCATGGCGCAAGCATGATCGATCCTGTGTGTGGCATGACAGTGGCGGCCGATTCGCCGCACCGGGCGACCCATGCCGGGCGCGACTACTGGTTCTGCTCGGCGGGTTGCCGCGCGAAGTTCGTGGCGAATCCTGCCGCCTACCTGAAGCCCGATATTGTGCCGGTCGAACGCGCGCCCACCGGCACGCGCTACACCTGCCCGATGCACCCGCAGATCCTGCGCGACGCGCCGGGGAACTGTCCGATCTGCGGCATGGCGCTCGAGCCACTGATGCCGACGGCCGATGATGACGAACTGCCGGAACTGACCGATTTCCGGCGGCGATTCTGGTGGACGCTGCCGCTCTCGATCGCGACGCTGGCGCTTGCGATGCTCGGTCATCGGCTCGACTTTCCACCGGCGGCGTTGCGCAGCTGGCTCGAGCTCATTCTGTCTGCACCAGTCGTGCTGTGGGCCGCCTGGCCGTTCTTTCTGCGCTGGGCGCAGTCGATCGCCACCCGAAATCCGAACATGTGGACGTTGATCGGCACCGGTGTCGGCGCCGCATTCCTCTACAGCCTGGTCGCGACCGTGGCGCCGGGGATATTCCCGGAATCTTTCCACGAGCACGGCCGCGTGGGCATTTACTTCGAGGCGGCGGCGGTCATCGTGTCGTTGACGTTGCTCGGGCAGCTGCTGGAACTGCGCGCCCGCTCCTCGACCTCGGCCGCGATCAAGGCGCTGCTGCGCCTCGCGCCGCCGACCGCGCGGCGCATCCGCGCGGACGGAAGTGACGAGGAGGTTCCGGTCGGCATCGTTCAGGCTGGAGACCGGCTGCGCGTGCGGCCGGGCGACAAGGTGCCGGTGGATGGGGAAGTGCTGGAGGGCTATTCCAGCGTCGATGAATCACTGCTGACCGGCGAATCGCTGCCGGTGGAGAAGAAGCAGGGCGACCGCCTGATCGGCGGCACGCTGAATGCGAACGGCAGCCTGGTGATGCGGGCCGAGCGCGTGGGCGCCGAGACGGTGCTCGCGCAGATCGTGCAACTGGTGGCACAGGCGCAGCGCACGCGCGCGCCGATGCAGCGTCTCGCGGACCGCGTCGCCTACTGGTTCGTGCTGGTGGTGCTCGCGATCGCGCTCGCGACATTCCTGGCCTGGGGCTGGTTCGGGCCGGAACCGTCCTGGACTTACGCCGTGCTGAATGCGGTCGCGGTGCTGATCATCGCCTGCCCCTGCGCGCTCGGACTCGCGACGCCGATGTCCGTGATGGTCGCGATGGGGCGCGGCGCGCGCTCCGGCATCCTGTTCCGCGATGCGCAGGCGCTCGAATCGCTGCGCCTGGTGGACACGTTGATCGTGGACAAGACCGGGACGCTCACCGAAGGGCGTCCGGCATTCCGCGCTGCGGTCGCGGCGAGCGGCTTTGACGAGCCAGAGCTGCTGCGCCTGGCCGCGAGCCTGGATGCGAGCAGCGAGCACCCGCTCGCGGCGGCGATCGTGGCCGAAGCGCGCCGTCGCGGCCTGCCGCTCGCAAGGGCGGAGACATTCGAGTCCGGGACCGGTCTCGGCGTACGCGGGCGCGTCGAGGGTCGGGAACTTGCGCTCGGGAGCGCCGCGCTGATGCAGGATCTCGGCGTCGACACGGCGGCGCTCGCGTCACGCGCCGACGGGCTGCGCAGCGAAGGCGCGAGCGTGATGTTTCTGGCGGCGGATCGTGCGTTGGCCGGCCTGATCGCGGTCGCGGATCCGGTCAAGGAGACGACACCCGAGGCGCTTGCTGCGCTGCGTGCCTCGGGGCTGCGGATCGTGATGGCCACCGGCGATGCGGCCGCGACCGCGCGCGCGATCGCCACTGCGACTGGAATCGACGAAGTGCACGGCGAAATGCGCCCCGCCGGCAAGGCCGCGCTGATTGAACGATTGCACACCGAGGGCCGGCGCGTTGCCATGGCAGGCGATGGCATCAACGACGCGCCGGCTCTTGCGGCCGCCGATGTCGGCATCGCGATGGGCACGGGTACGGATGTCGCGATCTCGAGTTCGCAGGTGACGCTCGTCAAGGGCGACCTGCGCGGCATCGCGCGGGCGCGGGAGATCTCCGCGGCGACGGTCCGCAACATGCGCCAGAACCTCGGTTTCGCATTTCTCTACAATGCGCTCGGCGTGCCGATCGCCGCCGGTGTGCTCTACCCGTGGAGTGGCCTGCTGCTTTCCCCGATGATCGCGGCGCTGGCGATGAGCCTGTCGTCGGTCTCGGTGGTCGGCAATGCGTTGCGGCTGCGGGGTGGCTGAGGTCGTTCAGAAGAGCTGGTGGCCCAGCCACCAGGCACCCGCCGCGATCAGTGCGGATGCCGGTATCGTGAGGACCCAGGCAATCAGGACGTTGCCCGCCACGCCCCAGTGAACGGCGCGCACGCGCCGCGTCGAGCCGACTCCGATGATGGCCCCGGTGATCGTGTGGGTCGTTGAGACCGGGATGCCGAAGCTGGCGGCGAGAAACAGGGAAATTGCACCGCCGGTTTCCGCTGCGAAGCCGCCGACCGGCTTCAGCTTCGTGATGCGCTGGCCCATGGTCTTGACGATGCGCCAGCCGCCGAACAGCGTGCCGAGCCCCATGGCGATGTAGCACGAGACGACGACCCAGTATGGCAGGTGTCCGGGCGTCGTGAGATTCGCGGAAATCAGCAGCAACCAGATGATGCCCATGGTCTTCTGGGCGTCATTGCTGCCGTGGCCGATGCTGTAAAGAGCGGAAGACACGAGCTGGAGGCGCCGGAACCATCGGTCCGTCACGCGCTGCGTCCGATGCCTGCAGATCCAGGAGACGGCGACCGTGATCAGCCCCGCGAGCAGCATGCCGAGCAACGGCGCGACGACAATGAATGTCGAGGTCTTGATGATGCCCGGTGCCAGCAGCGGTCCGGCGCCGGCCTTCGCGATCGTCGCGCCCAGCATGCCGCCGATCAGGGCGTGCGAAGAGCTTGTCGGGATGCCGTAATACCAGGTGATGAGGTCCCAGGCGATCGCCCCGATCAGCGCGCCGAAGATCACGTAATTGTCCACGATGCCAGGGTCAACGATGCCCTTGCCGACCGTGGCGGCGACCTTGAGTTCGAATATCGCAATCGCAACGAAATTGAAGAACGCCGCCCAGATCACCGCCTGGTAGGGCTTCAGCACGCCGGTCGAGACGATGGTCGCGATCGAATTCGCGGCATCGTGGAAGCCATTCATGAAGTCGAAAGCGATCGCGATTGCCACAAGCATCACGACGGTCAGCGTGAAGACGCCCGCGTCCATCCTAGCCGTTCTCGAGCACGACACCTTCGATGACGAGCGCGACATCCTGGCACTTGTCGGTCGTCAGCTCGAGGAGTTCATAAATGGCTTTCAGCTTGAATAGCTGGCGAAAGTCCTGCTCTTCCCTGAACAGCCGCGAGATCGCCGTCTGCGTGACCCGGTCCGCGGCCGTTTCAAGCCCATCGATTTCCTGGCAAATCTTCAGGATTGCCGGGCCGTTGTCCATCGACGACAGCTGAGTGACGGCGGCCTCGACGCGCTTGCAGCAGACCTGCACGAGGTCGGCGAGGTGGGATACCTCCGGCGTCAGCGTGTGTACGTCATAGAGCGTCAGCGACTCGGCCGTGTCCTGCATCAGGTCGAGGATGTCGTCCATGCGCTGGATCAGCCTGTTGATCTGCTCGCGGTCGAAAGGCGTCACGAACGTGTTGTGCATCAGCGCAACGGTCTCGTGCGTGACGTCATCGGCGGCCGTCTCGAGGCCCTGGATCTTCGCGATATAGGCGTCGCGTCGCCCGTTATCGGAGTAATTGGCCAGCATCTCGACGAGGGCGGCAGCGCCCTGCACGACGAGCGAGGCATGGTTGTTGAAGAGCGTGAAGAACTGCCGTTCGCGCGGCATCAGGACGGAAAGCAGGCGCATGGCGTATCCCCGGTGCGACTCCCAGCGGGCACATTCTAGTCACCTGGCGCTGAATGTTGGGGTATCTTTGATGGCATGAAATTCGCCAAGAAATTCTTGCTGTCGCTGACCGCTGCGAGCCTGTTGATTTTCAACGGATCGCAAGCCGGCGCGCAGTCCGCGGACGCCGAGACCGCCCGCCTGATCTCGGAACTCGGGCTCATGGAGTCCCCGACCGCGGTCGCGGACCGGCCGGGCTGGCAGGCGCCGCGCACGATCGTCGTCATGGGCGCAGACAGCGAGCGCATCGCCTGGATGCAGGCAGCGGCGCCGGGCGTGCGGCTGGTGGCCGCAGCCGATCGCGCCGAGGCCGTTCGCGAGGCCGCCGACGCCGACGCGGTGATCGGCGTCTGCGCTGCCGACGTAGTGGAAGCCGGCAAGCGCATTCGCTGGATCCAGCATCTCTACGCCGGCGTGGAGCGCTGCGTCTCGATTCCGGGCTTCGCATCGCGCCACATCGTGCTGACCAACATGCAGAAGATTGCCGGTCCCGTGATGTCCGAGCATGTGCTCGCGTTGATGCTCGGCCTGTCGCGAGGTCTCGCGGTCTACGTTCCCCGGCAGGCCGCCGGCGACTGGGCCGAGGACGCCGTGCCGGAGGGCCGCCTCTGGGTGCTCGAGGGCAAGACAC
>JBATEA010000529.1:0-4185 GCA_049663745.1 Steroidobacteraceae bacterium
GGCGCGCTTCATGATCGCGCACTTGCAGAATGGCGCCTACGGCGACGCGCGCATTCTGTCCGCCGAAACGGCGCAAGAGATGCATGACACGACGCTGACGGTGATCCCGCACCTCAATCGCATGGCGCTCGGTTTCTACGAGACCAACACCAACGGCAGGCGCGCCATCGCGCACGGCGGCGACACGCAGTATTTCCACAGCGACCTTCAGCTTTTCATCGACGACGGCGTCGGCTATTTCATTTCGGTCAACAGCGCCGGCAAGGAAGGCGCCGCGGGCGTGATCCGCGCGGCGATGTTCCGGGAATTCAGCGACCGTTACCTGCCGGGCCCGGGGCCCGAAGGCAAGGTCGCCGAGGCGACCGCAAAGGAGCATGCGCGCCTGATCTCGGGTACCTACATCCTTTCCCGGCGCGCGGAATCAAGCTTCGTGAGTGTCATCAACCTGGCGAGTCCGTTCAAGATCGTAACCAACAAGGACGGCACGATATCGCTGCCGCTGCTGCACAGTCTGAATGGCGAACCAAAGAAGTGGCATGAAGTCGCCCCGTTCGTCTGGGGCGAGGTGGACGGCAAGGAATCGCTCGCGGCTGAAGTAGTCGATGGGCGCGTGACGCGCTTCAGCGGTGATCTCCTGTCGCCCTTCATGACGTTCGAGCGTGCGCCTGTCGCGAAGGCCGGCGCCTGGGTGATGCCGACTCTCGGCGCGAGCCTGGTCGCGATCTTGCTCACTGTTCTCCTGTGGCCGGTCGCCGCGCTGGTGCGCCGCCATTACCGCCAGAAGCTTCCGTTCACAGGCGCAGAGGCCAGGGCCTACCGCTGGGTGCGCATCGGATCGCTGGCAACGCTGCTCGCCTACGCCGCGTGGATCGGCATGGTGTTTCTGATGTTCCAGGACCTGTCGCTATTGTCGCCGAGCTTCGACCCATGGATCCGGGTCTTGCACGTCCTGGGGTCGATCGCGGTCTTTGCCGGCCTCGCGTTCGCGCTTTGGCACCTGTGGGTCGTCTGGCACGCCAGGCGCCGCTGGCTTGGCAAGATCTGGGGTTTCGTGCTGGCGGCAAGCTGCGCCATGTGTGCCTGGATCGCGATTGCCTATCACCTGGTGGGCATCAGCGTGAATTACTGATGGCGATCGCGGCGCGCAAGCGCCTGGCACTGAAGATCGCGCAGGAGGCGTTGCCGCTGTCGGCACCCTTCGTGATCACCGGCTATACGTTTACAGAAGTGCAGGTGATCGTCGCGCGCCTCGACGACGGTGACGCGATCGGCGAAGGCGAAGCCGCCGGCGTCTATTACCTGGGCGATGACGCGGCGCACGTGCTGGCCGCGGTCGAATCCGTGCGCAACGACCTTGCAATGGGGGCGGACCGCGACGACCTGCGCCGGCTGCTGCCGCCTGGCGGCGCGCGCAATGCACTCGACTGCGCGCTCTGGGACCTCGAGGCGAAACACATGCGCCAGCCGGCCTGGAAGATCGCCGGACTCGAGAAACCGCGAGCGCTCGTGACGACATTCACGATCGGCGCCGACGAACCCGGCGTGATGGCCGGCAAGGCGATCGCCTTTGCGCAGGCGCGCGCACTGAAGCTGAAACTCACGGGACGGCCCGCACTCGATGCCGAGCGCGTGCGTGCGGTGCGCGAGGCCCGTGCGGACGTCTGGCTCGGTGTCGATGGGAACCAGGGATTCGTCCCCGACAGCCTGGAAGAAGTGATGCCAGCGCTCGTCGCCGCCGACGTCAAGCTGTTGGAGCAGCCGTTTGCGCGCGGCCGCGAATCGCAGCACGAAGGATTGAAGAGCCCGATTCCGGTTGCGGCAGACGAAAGCGCCCAGGGACTTGCGGATGTCGAAGCGCTGGTCGGCCGCTTCGACATCGTCAACATCAAGCTCGACAAGTGCGGTGGCCTGACCGAAGCGCTCGCGATGGCCGCGGAAGCGCGCCGCCTGAAACTCGGCGTCATGGTCGGCAATATGGTGGGGACCAGCCTTGCGATGGCGCCAGCGTGGCTGCTCGGACAAGTCTGCGACATCTCGGATCTCGACGGCACGATCTTCATCGCGCGCGATCGCAGCCCCTCGATGGTGTTCGAGGACGGCCGCGTCTCCTATCCCGATCGCGGCTGGGGCAATCCTGCGTGACCGCTGCGGCGGCAACTGAGCCGAGATCCTGGTTCGGCCAGCCCGCAGGACTCACGATCCTCTTCCTCACAGAAATGTGGGAGAAGTTCTCCTTCTATGGCATGCGGGCGCTGCTCGTCTATTACATGACGAAGCAGCTACTGATCGCCCAGGACAATGCCTCGCTGATTTACGGTTTCTATACGGCGTTCGTGTACCTGACGCCGATCGCCGGCGGGGTCGTCTCGGATCGCTGGCTGGGGCGGCGCCGCGCCGTGATCATCGGCGGCTCGGTGATGGCGCTCGGTCATTTCATGATGACCTTCGAGCCGCTGTTCTACGGCGCGCTCGCCTGCATCGCGCTCGGTAATGGTCTTTTCCTGCCGAGCCTGCCGAGCCAGATCGGGTCCCTTTACGCGCCCGAGGATCCCCGCCGCGTGCGCTCGTACAACATCTACTACGTCGGCGTGAATCTCGGGGGATTCCTGGCGCCGCTCGTCTGCGGGACGCTCGGTGAGCTCTATGGCTGGCATTACGGCTTCGCCGCCGCCGGCGTCGGCATGCTGTCGGGCCTCGCCATCTATACGCTGGGCAGGCGCCACCTGCCGCCCGAACCTCCACGCGTCGTGAAAGCGATGGTGCAGGCCGCGACGCGCCACGAACGCAGGCAACTCTTCCTGTTGCTCGCGATCATCGGCTGCGCCGTAGTCGTCTATCGCGGCGCCTACGAGCAGGTCGGCAACACGGTCGCTCTGTGGGCGGATGCTGGCGTCGACCGCGCCGTGGGATCCGGATTCACGATTCCGATGACCTGGTTCCAGTCGCTGAATCCGCTGCTGGTGTTCCTGCTGACGCCGTTCCTGCTTGCCTGGTGGTCGAAGCTCGCCACGCGCGGCCGCGAACCGATGCCGCTGCGGAAGATGGCGTTCGGCGCGGGCGGACTTGCAGCGTCTTACCTGATGCTGGCACTGGTCGCGTGGCTCGCGCATGGGCCAGCCAATTGGCTGTGGCTGCTGGCCTTCTTCGTGATCCTGACCACGGCCGAACTCTTCATCCTGCCGGTTGGACTTGGCCTGTTCGCGCGCCTCGCGCCCGCCGGCATGGCGGCGACCACGATTGCCGCGTGGTTCCTGGCGGCATTTGCCGGCAACCTGCTCGCCGGCATGCTCGGAACGCTGTGGAGCCGCCTGAGTCCCAACGCGTTCTTCCTGCTGATAGGGGCCGTGGCGGCTGTGGCTTCACTCGCCCTGCTGCTGCTCTCCATGCGCCGGCTGCGGGCGCTGGATTGACAATTCTCCCACTGGGACTAATATCTCCTAATCGGGATACTTTTCCCCGAAAGAGGCCTGATGGCGCGATTTGAGGCTATTCACACGTCGCGCCGGCGCCTGCTGCAGGGCGCGGGTTCGATCGCTGCAATCGCCTGCTTCCCGATGCTGAATTTCGCCTCGTTCCAGGTTTTTGCAGACAGCCCGAAGAAGTATTCCGCACGCGCCATGAAGATCGTCCAGCAGTCGCTGGTGATCGACATGCTGGCGCCGCTCAAGATCGATTTCCGGCCCGAGGCCTTCGCCGACCCCCTGACCGCGGCCGAGATCGCCGCCTTCAGGTCCTGCGGCATCAACGCCTTCCACCATTCGATCGGCACCGGCGGGCCCGAGGTCCAGAAGGAGACGCTCGAGTACCTCGCGGGCTGGCAGGGGCTGGTGGGACGCAATGATGACCTCTTCGCCCTCGTAGACAAGGCCGTGGACCTCGACCGGGCCAAGGCCGAAGGCAAGATCGCAGTGATGATCGGCGTGCAGAATTCCGAGCATTTCCAGACGCCCGAGGACGTGAAGAAATACTTCCAGCTCGGCCAGCGCTGTTCGCAGCTCACCTACAACAGCCAGAATTTCATCGGGACCGGCGGCACTGACCGCGTGGACGGCGGCGTCAGCGATTTTGGCGCCTCGATCATCGCGGCGATGAACGAGGTCGGCATGCTGGTGGACGTCTCCCATTGCGGCGACAAGACCACGCTGGACGCGATCGAGCTCTCGAAGAGCCCGATTGCCATCACGC
>JBATEA010000530.1:0-1797 GCA_049663745.1 Steroidobacteraceae bacterium
CTGCTGAATACCGCGAGCGGTGCCACCTGGGTCTCGATCCATCACGGCGGCGGCGTCGGCATGGGATTCTCGCAGCACGCCGGCCTCGTGATCGTCTGCGACGGCACGGCGGCTGCCGCTGCGCGCATCGCGCGCGTGCTGCGCAACGACCCCGGTACCGGCGTCATGCGTCACGCCGACGCGGGCTACGAGCGCGCGATCGCCTGCGCGCACGAGCAGGGCCTGGACCTGCCGTCAATCTAGTTGACGACGAACGCAACACTGCGAATGGCGCAACGATGGGCAAACTGACGATTCAGCCGGGCGGAATTTCGCTGCCGGAATTGCGCCGGCTCGCGCGCGGCAACGACCCGGTTGCCCTCGCGGAAGGCTGGCGCAAGGGCGTGGACCTGTCGCTCGCCGCGCTCGGCCGGCGCCTTGCCGCCGGCGAGGCGCTCTACGGCATCAACACGGGTTTCGGCAAGCTCGCGAAGACCCGCATCCCGGCCGATGAACTCGCGAAGCTGCAACTTTATCTGGTGCGCTCTCATGCGGCCGGCGTCGGCGCGGCGCTCGCCGATTCCACGGTGCGCCTCGTGCTCGTGCTGAAGGCCGCGAGCCTCGCGCGCGGCTACTCGGGCGTGCGGCCGGTACTGATCGAACGACTGCTGCAGCTCGTCAATGCCGGCATCCATCCGCTGGTGCCGGGCCAGGGCTCGGTCGGCGCCTCCGGCGACCTGGCGCCGCTCGCCCATCTCTCGCTCGCGCTGATCGGCGAGGGCCGTGTGCGCGTGGGCGGACAGGAGCTAGACAGCGTGAAGGCGCTGAAGAACGCGGGCATCGAGCCGCTGGTGCTCGGGCCGAAGGAAGGCCTTGCGCTCTTGAATGGCACGCAGGTCTCGACCGCGCTCGCGCTCGAAGCCTTGTTCGCGGCGGAGGACTTGCTCGCCGCGTCGATCGTCAGCGGCTCGATGTCGGTGGATGCGGCGCTCGGCAGCCGCGTGCCGTTCGATGCGCGCATCCACGAGGCGCGCGGCCAGCCGGCACAGTCAGCCGTCGCAGCCGCCTTTCGCACCGTGCTTGCCGAGAGCGAGATCGGCCATTCGCACGAGAACTGCGATCGCGTGCAGGATCCCTACTCGCTGCGCTGTCAGCCGCAGGTCGCCGGCGCCTGCCTGCAGCAGATCTCGGACGCGGCACGCGTGCTCGCCGTCGAGGCGAATGGCGTCTCGGACAATCCGCTGGTGTTCGGTGCCGAGGGCGAGGTGTTGTCGGCCGGCAATTTCCACGCCGAGCCGGTTGCTTTCGCGGCGGACAACCTTGCGCTTGCGATCGCCGAAATCGGCGCGCTCGCCGAGCGGCGCATCGCGCTCTTGATCGACGACAGCCTGAGCCAGCTTCCCGCTTTCCTCGTGCGGCAGGGCGGATTGAACTCCGGGTTCATGATCGCGCAGGTGACGGCCGCGGCCCTCGCCTCGGAGAACAAGTCGCTGGCGCATCCGGCGTCGGTGGACAGCCTGCCGACCTCCGCCAACCAGGAAGACCACGTCAGCATGGCCACCTTTGCCGCCCGCCGTCTCCACGCAATGGCCGAGAACACCCGCTGCATCGTGGCAATCGAATTGCTCGCCGCCGCCCAGGGCATCGATTTCCGGCGTCCACTCAAGTCTAGCCAGACGCTCGAATCTGCCCACGCCCTGTTACGCAAACAGGTCGCCTTCTACGACCACGACCGACACTTCGCGCCTGACATCGCAGCTGCCAAATCCGTTATCTCGAGCAACGAACTTCTGTCGTTAATTCCTTCCGGCCTGATCC
>JBATEA010000531.1:0-2522 GCA_049663745.1 Steroidobacteraceae bacterium
GCTACCTCCAGCAGAACCTGCACCTGATCACGTCGCCGCACACGCTGAAGTACTGGCCACAGGAACTGTACCTGACCGACCCGGTCATCGACCGGACCAACCGCGAGACCTGGGCGATGGCGGGATCGAAGGAACTCTATGCGCGCGCCTGCGAGCGCGTGGACCAGCGCCTCGCGGCGTATACGCCGTTCGAGACCGATGCCGCGATCGATGCCGAGATGCGCCGTTTGATCAAGGCTGGCCTAGTGGACCAGACCGAATTGCCCGAGTTGCCGCCACCGCCCGAGCATGCCGCCGTCGAAGCCGGGGCCGGCCGGCGCCGGCGGGTCGGGCGACGGCCCGTGTAGTCCGCGCGATCACGCCCGCCACCCTGCAAACTGCTCAGCGCCGGCCCGCAAGCCATCGATGCAGCCTTGCATCGTGCGTGCGGAAGTGCTCCGTGAACCATTTCGACAGTCGCCTGCCGAGCAGCGCCGGCTCGTAGCCGGAGGCTGCTTCCACCGAATCCATGATGTCCAGGATGTCGTCGAGCAGGCGCTCGTGGTCTTCCTTGTGGTCGGAGTACGAGATGTAATCGAGCTTGTGCATCTCGCGCTCCTCGAGCGCGAAATGCGCCGCGATGCGCGCGTGGATCTCGCCCAGCGCCGCAACGACCCGGCCGGCATCGGCAGCGGGCCCGAGCGATCCGTGCAGCGCGTTGATCATCGAGATCATCTCGCGATGCTCGTGGTCCACGTCGGGCAGGCCGATCGTGAATTCGTCACGCCATTCGATCAGGCTCACGGCTCGCGCTCCATTTTCAGTGTCCGGTCATCGCCAGCTGAAACCCTGGCCGGTGTGGAACTCGATCACGAAGTTCTGCTCCGACTTGAGGTCCACCGTGCCGGACCGCACCTGATCGTAGCCCTGCTCCCGGCCGCTGTCGCGCATCCGCACGATCAGTTCCTGGGGCCCGGCGGGAACCCGGAACGATTCGAACACAGTCGCCGTGCCGTCATTCCAGAGGCCCGAAGGCGCATGCGTCCCGCCATAGATGACTGCGCCGTTGCACTCGAGTTCCACGTAGATCGGCCAGCGCTCGCGCGGGCAGCCGACCTGGCGGCGCATGTTGGGTTTCAGTTCCGTCAGTTCCTGCGGCGTCAGCGGCTTGCAGGCCACCTTCGGCGCGGTCGCGTGGCGAATCGACAGGCGAATCACGGCCTGCTGCGGTGCAAGCTGATGCCATGCGGGCCGCGTGGCCAGGACCCCGGTCGCCCCGCCGAGGCCCCCGAGCACCAGCGCCATGCAGGCCGCGCGCAGCGGCAGCGGCCAGTTGCCGAGCGCAAACTGGACCGCGGGCACGGGCACAGGCTTGGCCGCGCGTGAAACGGGCGGCAGCGCAGCAAGGCTCTCCCGGAACGCGCCGAGGTCGCTGACCCAGGACAGCGCGACCCGCTCGCGGGGTACGCGGGCGCGCAGCCACGGGTCACGCTGCCCCGCGATGCGCTCCCCGGTCCAGCGCTGCCCGAAGCGGTGGAAGCAGGCATTCTCCTCGCAGCCCGCGATCACGATGCCGTCGGCCAGGCGCCGTGACAGGACGAAGTCGATGAACGACGGCGGCAGCATGCCGATGCAGGGCAATTGCTCGACCGCAGAATTCCGCCGCAGCTCCGGATCCATGGGCCCGGCGTGCTCGCACCGGAAAACCACGAGCCGGTCGTCGCCCGCGAGCGCGGCGCACGACTTCTTCAGTTGCTCGCGCATCTCGACCAGCCGTCGCTGCGGCAACTCGATGCCGGCCGTGAATTGCAGGGCGCTGCGGAATGGCGTCGCCGTCGGGCAGGAACCCACGCAGATGCCGCAGCTCACGCAACGATCGGCATTGACCACGGCCTCGCCCGCATAGTTCTGCCAGTCGCTGCGCGGCTCGAGCGAGATGGCCCCGAACGGGCAGTCCGCAACGCAGCGCCCGCAGCCGTTGCAGTTCAGCAGGTTGACCTCGGCGACCGGCGGCGTGGGCCGGCGCGGGATCCACGGCAGCAGCCCGAGCAGCAGCAACGTTCCGCCAAGCAGCTGCCAGACCGCCATGCCGCCCCACTTCTGCACCAACGGGTACGCGCCCAGGTAGAACCAGTCGAGCCCGATGACGGCCGGCACGAGATCCAGGTTGGCGCGCACCTGGCTCACTGCAGGCACGACGAGTGCGAGCGCCAGCAGCGAAACGACCACGAGGATGCCGAGACCCCGCGCCGGCTGCACCCTTGCGGCCGCGTGCCGGTGAATGTGGATCCACATGAAGAGCAGCAGCAGCAATGGCGCGGCGATGTGCATGAACGACATCAGCGTGAAGAACCGGCTCGACAGCGATGCCTCGCTGACGAAGTTGCGCGAGATCGGCTCACCGAACAGGGGCAGCACGTCGAGCAGCTCGCCGCTCGTCACCGCGATGTACTGTGCCGCCGCGTCCCACACGAGCCAGTAGCCGGTGATGCCGCTCACGTACAGGAGACCCAGCAGCGGCAGCCCCGTGATCCAGGCGAACC
>JBATEA010000532.1:0-4415 GCA_049663745.1 Steroidobacteraceae bacterium
GAATCCGGTCGGTGCGGAATTCAACTACGAGACGATGCGCATGGAACTGACCTCCATAGGCGCGGTCATTTTCAATCCGGTGGCGCAGTCGAAATTCGTTCATACAGTTGCTTCGGGATACGTCACGGGCGCGGTATTCGTGCTGGCTATCTCCGCCTGGTACCTGCTGCACGGCCGCAATCTCGATTTCGCGAAGCGCTCGATCGCGGTGGCCGCAAGTTTCGGCCTCGCATCCGCCTTGTCGGTAGTCGTGCTGGGTGACGAGTCCGGCTATACCGTCACCGAGCACCAGAAGATGAAGATCGCGGCGATCGAGGGTATGTGGCACACAGAGCCGGCGCCGGCGCCATTCACGCTGTTCGGGGCGCCGGACGTCGAGGAACGCAAGACGCATGCCGACATCCGCGTGCCGTGGGCCCTGGGACTGATCGCCACGCGGACAATCGACAAGGAGATGCCCGGCATCATCCCGCTGGTCGAACACGCGAAGCTGCGCATAGGGAGCGGCATCGAGGCGCACCAGGCCCTGCAGCGGCTGCGGGCGGATCCTGCGGATGCGACGGCGAAGCAGGTGTTCGAAGCCCACCGTGCGGACCTGGGCTACGGGCTGCTGTTGCTGCGCTACGTCAGGAACCCGGCGGATGCGACTGCAGCCGACATCGAGCTTGCGGCGTGGTCGACGGTGCCAGACGTACCGGTGCTTTTCTGGACCTTCCGCATCATGGTGGCCCTCGGTTTCACTTTCATCGCATTGTTCGCATACTACTTCTACCTGTCCGCCAAGCAGCGGATTGGCAATAGTCGGTGGGACCTGAAGCTTGCGTTCTATGCGCTGCCGCTGCCGTGGATCGCCGTGGAACTTGGCTGGATCGTCGCCGAGTACGGCCGGCAGCCCTGGGCGATCGAAGGCGTGCTCCCGACGTTCCTGGGAGTATCCGCGACCTCGGCGGGAAATATCTGGCTGTCGCTGACTGGATTCGTCGTCTTCTACACGGCGTTGCTGATCGTCGACGTCTTCCTGATGCAGCGCATGATCCGTCGCGGGCCGGATGGGCTCGGCTATTGGCCGGTGCCGGAATCGCGAGGCGCAGCCCGGCAAGCCGATGCGTGATGAGGAGAGCCGAACATGCCCGATTATGAAATCCTGCGGCTGATCTGGTGGGTGCTTCTCGGGGCACTTCTGATCGGTTTCGCGATTACCGATGGATTCGACCTCGGCGTCGGCGCGATCTTTCGTTTCGTCGGCAAGTCGGACGCAGAGCGACGCGCGCTGCTTGAATCGATTGAGCCGGTTTGGGACGGCAATCAGGTCTGGTTCATCCTGGGCGGCGGTGCCGTATTCGCCGCCTGGCCGCTGCTGTATGCGGCGTCGTTCTCGGCCCTGTATCTGGCGATGTTCCTGCTGCTGGTCGCACTGATCCTGCGGCCGGTGGGATTCATGTTCCGCAACAAGCTCACGGATCCGCGCTGGCGCAATGCCTGGGACTGGGCACTCTTCGTCGGCGGCACGGTGCCGGCGCTGCTTTTTGGGGTCGCATTCGGCAACCTGTTCCTCGGCATCCCGTTCCATCTCGATGATTTGGCGCGGCCGGTCTATACCGGCGGTTTTTTCAATCTGCTGCACCCCTTCGCCCTGCTGGCGGGTGTCGTCTCGCTCTCAATGCTGGTGATGCACGGAGCGACCTATGCAGCGATGAAGGTGGAGGATCCGATGGCGGGCCGCGCGAGGACCGCGGGCGGTATTGCCGCGATCCTGCTGGCCGTGACATTCACTGCCGCTGGCCTGTGGGTTGCATACGGCATGGATGGGCTTCGGATCGTGGGGGAACTGGATCCGGCAGGAGCATCGAATCCGCTGCGCAAGTCGGTCGAGGCTGTGAGCGGCGGCTGGACCGCGAATTTCTCGGTGCATCGCTGGATGTGGGTGGCGCCGCTGCTCGGCTATGCCGGCGCCGCTGGAGCCTGGCTGTTATTGCGCGCCAACCGTGCGGGCGCGGCGTTCGTTGCGAGCGCACTGACCCAGGCTGGGGTAATCCTGACGGCGGGCTTCGGATTGTTCCCGTTCCTGTTGCCGTCGTCGTCGCATGCCGCAAGCAGCCTTACGGTCTGGGATGCATCGTCGAGCCGCCTGACGCTGTTCATCATGTTGATTGCCGTGCTGGTATTCCTTCCTGTCGTTCTGGCCTACACAGCCTGGGTGTTTCGCGTGCTGCGCGGCAAGGTCACGCTGGCGCATGTGCGGGCGCAGTCCGGCGTTTATTGATCCTGCCGAATTGGAGCTGATCGATGTGGTACTTCACGTGGGTTCTCGGGCTCGGGCTTGCGATGATTTTCGGGATCGTCAATGCGATCTGGTATGAGATCCGCGAGACAGAGGCAGACAAGAAACCGGCGCCCTGATGCGCGCGGTTTGCGGCCTGCGCGAGCGATTGCCGTCATCCGGCATGCCGGCGCCTTGTACGTATCTGCACTCATGCTGCTCGCGAGTTGCCTGAGTCCGCCATCCATCGCCGCAACTGCGCGGATCCTCGTCCCGGCAGCGGGACAGAACCGCATTGACTCGAAGGGCATCGAGCAGGTGTGGGTGCCAGCCGGTTCATTCCTGATGGGAACCGATGAGACGGCGATTCCGGGTCTGAAGGAGCTGAATCCGCCAGAGTTCGTACTGGGAGAATTGGCCAGCGAGCAACCGCGGCACGAAGTGCGGCTGACGGCAGGCTACTGGATCGATAAATACGAAGTGACGAATGAAGCGTTCCGAGCATTTGTCAGGGACGACGGTTATCGAAACAGGAGTCATTGGTCGGATGCCGGCTGGGAATGGCTCGGCCGGCAATCCGTGGATCAGCTCCCGAAAGACTGTCAGGGCAATGTGCCGGGAAATCCGGTTGCCTGCGTGACCTGGTTCGAGGCGGAGGCCTACGCCGACTGGCGCGGAGGCCGCCTGCCAACCGAGGCGGAATGGGAATTTGCCGCGCGAGGCCCCGGTTCATCGACTTATCCATGGGGTGGCGAATTCGACCGCCGCCTCGCGAACGTGGTCGATAGCCAGGGGCTGCAGCCGGTCGGCAGCTATCCGCACGGTGTAAGCTGGGTCGGAGCCCACGACATGGCCGGCAATGTCATGGAATGGGTACGGGACTGGCTCGGCAGTTATGCCGCAGGTACCGTGGAAGACCCCGCCGGCCCGGCGAGCGGAAAGGTCAAGGTCGAGAAAGGCGGTTGGTGGGGCAGCCCGTTCCTGGCGGCCCGTTCCGCGTACCGCCATTTCGAGGATCCGCCGGACTACGAGGATCACCACATCGGTTTTCGGGTCGCGACTCCCGCGACGAATCAATGACAGACCAATGAAAGACAGTTTCGACAGCGAGAATGCGGGCCACGGCGACTTGTTGGTCGTTGCGCGGTTCTTCACACCGACGGACGCTTACATGTTGCAGTCCTGCCTGGAGGCGAATGGCGTGCCCGCGGTCGTTGCAGACGCGCACCTGGTACAGGCGAACCAGTTCCTGACGACGGCCGTTGGCGGTGTGCGCGTGCTCGTGCCGCAATCTCATTTTGAACGGGGAATGGCGGTTCGCAAGGCATTCGAGGCCGGCGAATATCAGTTGGACGACGACTATGACGTCGGTGAGGAGATCATGTGAGTCGACTCACGTCAGGCGCGCTGGCTGTCTTGCTGACCATCAGTCTATCGGCGTCAGCGGAATCCTTCCGCTGCGGTCCCTGGATTGCTTCCGAGGACATGACGGTGGATGAATTGCTGCAGAAGTGCGGCGAGCCCGCGAAGCGAACCTCGGAGACCGTTGATGTCTATGGCCCAGGCATCTCCGGCGGCGGTCGCGTCAAGCGCGGCACTTCGACGATCGAAAAATGGACCTATGACCGCGGCAACCAGGCGGCACCGATCGTCGTGACGATCGTCGATGGCACGATCAAGAGCATGGAGCGCGCAAAGTAGGTCGCGCATGATCGTACGCATGTGGCACGGCCGCGTACCCACGACAAAGGCGGCGGCCTATCGCAAGTTCACGAATGGCCGGGCGATCCCCGACTACCGTTCGGTTCCCGGCAACGTCAGCGTTCACGTCCTCGAGCGGACCGAAGGCGACGTCACACACTTCATCACGCTGACATTCTGGGAAAGCCTGGACGCGATCCGTGTGTTCGCCGGCGACGACGTCGAAAAGGCGAAGTACTACCCGGAGGACGCCAAGTTCCTGCTCGAGTACGAGCCGCGCGTCGTGCACTACGAGGTGGTTGGACGGAGCTGATTCCGCCCTAGTCGATCGAGAATCGCTCCACCGCGACCGGCCGGCCGCGAATGTTGCAGACGGCCGTGTGGTAACCATCGGACCACTTGCCGGGACTGTCCCAGCCCATCGCGAGTCCGGCATATCCACTGGTCGCATCGG
>JBATEA010000533.1:0-2847 GCA_049663745.1 Steroidobacteraceae bacterium
TCGTCCAATGGCCGCCAACCCTGCGCTGGCCATTGGATAATCTCAATTTTAAACTCATCAGGATCTTCAACCAGGCAACCGTATCCTTGTATCGAATCGCGGGTCGCTTCAATCAACGGTACAGTTATCAGCGGCAACGAGGGTTTTTCACTGGCCTCGAACATGTATTTGGCATCACGTGCACTCATCTCGCTATCCTTTAGCTCTGGTTGCAGTCCGATTCAAGGCCCAGTGCCCGCCTACCAAATGCCGCCGAGAGCCACGGTGATCGCCTCGCCGTTCACACCCACGGCAGCGTCGCTGCACAGGAACGCAATCACCTGCGCGACCTCGCGTGGATCCAGAACGCGGTTCCGCGGGTAGATGGCGGCGCGCTCGCGCCACACCTGCTCGACGCTGATGCCGCGCCGTTCGCCTTCCGTCTTCGCCGAGCGCTCGGCCATTGCTGTTCGCACCCAGCCAGGTAGCACTGCGTTTGATGTGACGCCGAACGGCCCGGCGTCCTGGGCGACCGCCCGTGCGAGCCCGATGACCCCATGCTTGGAGGCGGTGTACGCGCTGCCGGAGCGTTCCGCTTTCTCGCCGGCGGTCGAACTGGTGAAAACGAGCCGACCGAAGCCGCGCTTGCACATGCCGCCTACCGTCAGCCGCGCGAGCTCGAATGGACCGTCGAGATTGATGCGCATCGTCTCGCGCCAGACCGCCGGGTCCTGCTCCCACACCAGCCGCTCGTGGGCTGAGCCGATGCCGTGGTTCACGATCAACATATCGATCGGCCCCAATCGTCGCTCGGTCTCGGCAACGGCCAGGGCGCAACCCTCGGCGGTGCCGAGGTCGGCCACAACGTATTCGAGGCCAACGGCCGCGAGTTCGGTTGCGCTGCGTGACGCAACCATTACCCGCGCCCCCGCTGCCGACAGCAGCAGCGCCGCCTCGCGCCCGATCCCCCGGCCACCGCCCGTGACCAGAGCCACACGTCCGTTCATCGCCCAGTTCCCGTATTCGTGTTCGCGGAATCCTCGCACGCGCGCCTGCCGTGCACAATCATGCCGACTTCCTGGTCACCTCCGTATTAGTGCGTATTGCGCAGGCAGTCGAGTCATGTTCGATTAGACATATGACGGGCGGACGCCCGCCGCACAGGAGGAGGAGAGCCATGTTTGCAAGGCTAGTTACAAGTCACCTGAAGCCAGGCAAATTTGACCTGGTGACTCGCAAGTTCGAGGAGAAAATCATCCCCACGCTCAGGAAGCAGCCGGGCTTCCGCGATGAAGTATCGTTCTTCGACGCAGATCGCGGCGAGTCGATCGCAATCAGCTTCTGGAACACGGAAGCGGATGAGCGTAAGTATAATAAAGAAATCTATCCGGAAATGATCAAGACCCTCAGTGACACATTTGAGGGACCTCCGGAAGTCAGGCGCTTTGAAGTCGCCAATTCAACGATGTACAAGATTCACGCCAACTAAAGACGACTGAGCGCTGACTGGTGCGAGGGCGGCCGCAGGGCCGCCCTCGCTTTGCTTTTGCAGCTAGTATGTGTACCACCGCACAGACCCGAACAGGTACGATGGGGCAGTTTTCTGCTACGCGAGCGGGTCTGCGGGTTGATTCGTGCGCGGTCGCCCGGCGCCGCAAGGATCAGCAAGACGATCTTGAACATGTCTGACCGATCTCAATTTGCTATTGCTCAATGCGCGCCAGGCGAGCCGCCGTTGCGCCAACTACTCACGCCTTTTGCCCGCGCCGACGATCGTCGCGCCGCATTTCAGCTGGTGACCACGGGTTTATTGTTCATCGTGGGTTGGAGTGCCATGGCTCTGGCCATACGGCTGGCCTGGAACTACGTTGTCGTGCTTCTGCTGGCGCTTCCGGTCGCAGGGCTTTATGTCCGGCTATTCATCCTTCAGCACGACTGTGGCCATGGTTCGTTCTTCGGCAGCAAGCGCCTGAACGACGCAGTCGGCCGTGTGCTCGGTGTTGTGACGCTGATGCCGTATTCATATTGGCGACGCACTCACGCGATCCACCATGCGACGTCGGGCAATCTCGACCGTCGTGGGGTCGGGGACATCGTCACCTTGAGTGTGAGCGAGTACGTCGCAGCAAGCTGGTGGCGGCGCATGGGCTATCGTTTCTACCGCAGCATGCCTGTGCTACTCGGCCTCGGGCCGATCGTCCAGTTCTTCTTCAAGCAACGTCTGCCGCTCGATTTGCCACGCTCCTTCACGAAGGAGTGGGCAAGCATTTGGGTCAACAATGTTGTGCTTGCGCTGGTGTTCATCCTTCTAACGTTGACGCTCGGCTGGCAAACGCTGCTGCTTGTGCAGCTGCCAGTGTTTCTCCTGGCGGGAGCGACGGGCGTCTGGCTCTTTTACGTGCAACACCAGTTCGAAAAAGCCTACTGGGCCAGGAGCGATGCCTGGAATATCGAACGCTCGGCGGTCGAAGGCAGCTCCTATTACGATCTGCCAGCGATCCTGCACTGGTTCACTGGAAACATCGGCTATCACCACCTGCATCACATGGCGACCCGTGTACCGAACTATCGGCTTCGTGAATGCTTCGACTCGCACCCGCGTCTCCAGCGGGCCCCGCGCCTGACGCTCAGGACCAGCCTGCGCTCAGCGCGGCTGCGGCTATGGGATGCGTCGACCCAGCGTATGATCCCATTTTCTGCGCTTGTCACGAAGACACGAGCGTGAAACGCCGCCAGTGGCAAGACTGCATTCCGGCTCACCGAATCGTGAGCGTAGTCACGTTTGCAGATTATTGCCGCCTCCAGAATCAAGAGCCTTGTAACAGGAAAGGGGAATGTCGATGGGTTACCGCTCACGGACTCTTGCCC
>JBATEA010000534.1:0-7368 GCA_049663745.1 Steroidobacteraceae bacterium
CCATCGAGCCATCGAAGGGCGTCGGCCTGGACGATGACCGCGCGCTCTGCGCCAAGACCCGAGATTGTCTCGCGCAGCCGCTCGGCGGCGAGCCGGTCGGATTCGACGAAAGTCGCCGCGGCCGCGCCACGCGACAGTGCCTCGAGTCCCAGCGCGCCACTGCCTGCGAACAAGTCCAGGCAACGGCTTCCCTCGACGAACGGCGCCAGCCAGTTGAAGAGAGTTTCGCGGACCCTGTCCGGCGTCGGGCGGATGCCGGGAGCTGCAAAGCGGATCCGGCGGCCGCGCCATTCCCCGCCGATTATTCGCAGTTCATTGGGCTTTTTGCAGTGCATTGTCCTTCGCCCCGCCGCGAATCCGGCGCATCGATTGCCGCCAATCCCGTAGACTTGCTTGACGATTCAGGCCGAGCGTAGGCTGGCCCGAAACAAACGAGCGCGATGATACGCGCCCTGATCGCGGACAACACTTTGCCGGAGTCTCCGAAATGAGGATCCACTACGCCGCCGCGGCGATCGTCGCCGGCCTGATGCTTGCTGCCTGCGGCGGTTCACAGGGTGACAGCATCGGCGCGACCGATCCGACCGCCGGCAACGGCAATGCCGGGGGACCCGCGGGTGTCGGTACGTTCAAGGCGAACTTCATTCCACTCTCCGGAGTGCTGCCCTACCCGACCGATCTCTATTTCAACGGCAGCACCGACGGCACGCTGAATATTCCGGCAACCCCGTTCCTGCCGAACGCCATTGCGCTCAATGCGCTCGACGGTTATTCGACCGTGGCGACCGCCACGGCGCGTTTCTCGCAGCCGATCGACCCCGCGACGATCAGCGCCGCCACGGTCCGGATGATCGAGGTCACGGTTGACAACGCGACCAAGGCGACGATCGGCGTGCGCGGCGTTCTTGTTTACGGCGCCGATTACACGGCGCGCGTCGCACCGACCGTCGATTCCAACGGCTCGACGCTCGAGATCGTGCCCCTGCGACCGCTGACGCCCTCGACCGGCGCAACGAATGTCGGCTATTTGATCGTGCTGACCGACGGCCTGCAGGACATGTCGGGCAACGCCGCGACGCCCGACGCCGATTACCTGGCGATCAAGAACGCGCTGCCGACCTGCGCGAGCATCACTAATCCGTCGATGAACGGCATCTGCCTGCTGACCGGCGCGCAGTTGCAGATCGCGGGTGCGGTGGGCGTCTTGCCTGCCAATGTCGTGCTCTCGTTCTCGTTCTCGACCGAGTCGACGCGCGACAGCAGCGATATCGCGGCGGCGCTCGCGGTACCGACTGCGATCGTCGCGAGTTTCACGGGATTCGATCTTTCGGCGCTTAATGCGGCATTGCTGCCGATCGCGAATGTCTACGTCGGCACGCTCGCGATTCCCTACTACCACAATCCGGCCGCCCCGCTGACCGGGTCCTGGCTCGGCGCGCCATTCACTGCGGTCCCGGGCGCGCCGACGACGACCAACCTGTCGCGCTTCAATCCGGTTCCGGTCGTGCAGGCAAACCTGAACATCCCGCTGTTCGTGACCGTGCCGAATGCGCTGTCAGGGCAATCCAAGCCAGGGGCCGGCTGGCCGGTCGTGATCTTCCAGCACGGCCTGCAGGGCAATCGCGCGCAATCGGCCGCGATTGCCGCTGCGTACGCGGCGCAGGGATTCGTCGTCGCCGCGATCGACATCCCGTTGCATGGCATCACCGACACCACGAGCCCGCTGTACAGGGGCGCGCTCGAGCGCACGTTCAATCTCGATCTCGTCAACAATACGACCGGCGCGCCCGGCTCCGATGGCCTGATCGATCCTTCCGGCACGCACATCATCAACCTGACTTCCTTGCTGACCAGTCGCGATAACCTGCGGCAGGCGGCGGCCGACATCGCGCAGCTCACGAGATCGCTGCCGGGCCTCGATCTCGACGGCGACACCGTTGCCGACATCGACGGCAATCGCATCCATTACGCCGGAATTTCCCTGGGCGGCATCGTGGGAACCGTGGCGAACGCGTTGCCGATCGCGACGAAGTCCGCCTACCTCAATGTCCCGGGCGGAGGCATTGCCAACTTGTTGCGCGAATCGGCCGCGCTTTCGCCGACTGTCAACGCCGGCCTGGCGGCCGCGGGTCTCTCGCCGGGCACGACGCTCTATGAACAGTTCTTCCGCGATGCTCAGACGGTCGTGGATGCCGGCGATCCGCTGAACTACATCGCTGCAACCGTTGCGGCGCGCCCGACCCTGTTGACGCAGGTGATCAACGACACCGTCGTGCCCAACACGGCGACGCAGCGTCTGGTCACCGCGGGCGGCTTCGTCAAGGCGAATGCCGCGGGGCTGACACCGGTCGCCGCGGGCAACGGCCGTTGGGTACATTTCACCTCCGGATCGCACGGTTCGCTGTTGAGCCCGGCCGCCAGTCTCGCCGTGACGACGGAGATGCAGACGCACGCCGCATCGTTGGCGGCGAGCGGCGGCGCGGCATTCCTGATCGCAAATTCCGCCCTGCTGGAGCCCTGAGGACCTGCGTAACTGCCGGCCGCCGCCGCACCGGGCGGCGCGGGCCTGCATTGCAATACAGCCCAGCCGCTACAATCGCGCTTTCCCCCGCCGGATCGCGCCCCTGATGACCGCTCCTGACGACCAGGCCCCCGCTGAGACCCGCGGTTTTCTCGCCCGGCTGCGCGCCAGGGTCAATCGCGGGGCCTCGTGGGTCGCGGACCTGCTGCCCGGACGGCGCATCGACGATGCGCTGTTCGAGGAGCTCGAGACCAGGCTGCTGGCCGCGGACGTCGGTGTCGAGGCGACGAACGCCGTGCTCGCGGATCTTCATCGCACCGTGGCGCGCAGCGAACTCGCGGATGCGGCCGCGCTCCTGGGCGCGCTGCGGAAGGCTTTGCTCGCGATCCTGCAACCCGTCGAACGGCCACTGGAAATCGACCGGAGTCGCAAGCCTTTCGTGATCCTGGTCGTCGGCGTCAACGGTTCGGGCAAGACGACGACGATCGGCAAGCTCGCCCGCAGGGAGAAGGCCGAGGGCCTCTCGGTGATGCTGGCGGCAGGCGACACCTTCCGTGCCGCCGCCGTCGAGCAGCTGGCCGTCTGGGCAGAGCGCGCGTCCGTGCCGATGATTTCCCAGGCGCCTGGAGCCGACCCTGCCGCCGTCGTATTCGACGCACTGCAATCCGCCCGCGCCCGCGGCATCGACGTGCTGATCGCGGACACCGCAGGCCGCCTGCACACGCAGGCTCACCTGATGGAAGAGCTTTCGAAGGTCGCGCGGGTGCTGAAGCGCCTCGACCCCGCGGCCCCACACGAGGTCCTGCTGGTGCTGGACGCGGGCCTCGGGCAGAACGCCCTACGCCAGGCCGAGCAGTTCCATCGCGCGATCGGCGTCACCGGCATTGCCGTCACGAAGCTGGACGGCACCGCCAGGGGGGGTATCGTCATCGCGATCGCGCAGCGCTTCGGGCTGCCGATCCGGTTCGTCGGCGTTGGCGAACAGGCGGAGGATTTCGGTATCTTCAACGCAGGCGCCTATGTCGACGGGCTCTTGCGTTCAGCGCCAGGGAATGCCCAGTGATCCGATTCGACCGCGTGTTCAAGCGTTATCCGAATGGCCGCGAGGCCCTGTCCGAGTTGTCATTCGAGCTCGCCACCGGCGAAATGGCGTTCCTGACGGGTCATTCAGGCGCCGGCAAGAGCACCGTGCTGCGCCTGATCGCACTGCTGGAGCGCCCGACGCGCGGACAGGTCGTCGTCAATGGGCGCAATACGGGCTCGCTGCGCTCGGGCGCCATCCCGGCATTCCGGCGCCAGGTCGGCGTCGTCTTCCAGGATCATCGTCTTCTGGACGACCGGCCGGTCTACGACAATGTCGCGCTGCCGCTCGCGATCGCGGGCATGCCACGCCGCGAGATGGACAGGCGCGTGCGCGCGGCGCTCGACCAGGTCGGCCTGCTCGGCAAGGAGCGGACCTTTCCGCTGGAGTTGTCCGCGGGCGAGCAGCAGCGTGTCGGCATCGCGAGGGCCGTCATCACGAAGCCGCCGGTGCTGATCGCGGATGAGCCGACCGGCAACCTGGACCCCGACCTCGCGTTCGAGGTCATGAATCTTTTCCAGCGCTTCAATGCGGTCGGCGTCACCGTCCTGATCGCGACTCACGGCGTGCACCTGCTCGACCGCTTCCCGGTGCGGAGAATCCACATCGAACAGGGCCGCCTGGCGAATCCTCCCTATGCCGCTGCCTGAAGAACTCCGCAATGTCCGGCCAGTCGGCCCGCGAACGTTCGGCGGCGCGGCATCGACCTGGTTCGAGCGTCACGCACAGACGCTCGTGGGTTCGCTCGGCCGGCTCGCGCGCCAGCCGCTGGCGACCCTCCTGACGATCGTGGTGATCGGCATCGCGCTTGCGCTGCCGGCCGCGCTCTACCTGGTCGTCGCCAATGCGCGCGCCGTGACCGCCGGGCTCGGCGATACCGTCCAGCTTTCCGTCTACCTGCGCCTTCCGACCACGGCGGAACAGGCACGCAAGGTCGCCCGCGCGATCAAGGCGCGCCACGATGTCGGCGAGGCGGTGCTCGTGAGTCCCGACGAAGGACTCGTCGAATTCCGCGCCCTTTCCGGCATCGCGGAGGCGTTGAAGGCGCTCGCGGAAAATCCGCTGCCCTGGGTCGTCAAGCTCCGCCCGGCCGCCGGCGAGGACTCGGCGGCCTCGGTCGAGACGCTGGCCGCCGACCTGCGCAAGCTCCCGGAGGTCGAACTGGTCGAGGCCGATACGGCCTGGGTGCGCCGCCTGCACGCGATGCTCGACGCACTGCGCCAGCTGGTCGTGCTGGCTGCGGCCGTGCTGGCGCTCGGCGTGCTCGCGATCGTCGGCAATACCATCAGGCTCGAGATCAATGGGCGCCGTGCGGAGATCGAGGTCACGAAGCTGGTCGGCGGCAGCAATGCATTCGTGCGCAGGCCCTTCCTTTATTCGGGATTCTGGCAGGGGCTGGCGGGCGGATTGCTGGCCGTCGCGCTGATCGGCATCGGCCTCGCCATCCTCGCGGCGCCGGTCGCGCGCGTGGCCGCCGCCTACGGGGCGTCATTCGCGCTCACGGGGCTTGCGCTGCGGGAGTACCTCACGATCGTCGGCGGAGGCGCGCTGCTCGGCCTGCTGGGCGCCTGGATTGCGGCCGCGTTTCACCTGCGGCGAATCGAACCCCGCGCCTGACCAACCGGCGGCCGCAATCCGGATCAGCGTCCGAATCGCGCCCTGTACTCCAGTGGCGCGACGCCCAGCGTGCGCTGAAAGGCACGCCTCATGCCCTGCTCGTCCGCAAAGCCGCATTGCCGGGCGATCGCCTTCATGCGGGTCGGCCCTGCTTCGATGCGACGGCGCGCAGCCTCGACACGGGCACGCAGGATGTATGCGGCCGGCGTCGCGCCGAACCTCTGCGCGAACCGGCGAGCAAAGTGACGGGCGCTCATGTTGGCGCGCGCCGCCAATGCCGGTATCGAAAGGTCCTCATCGAGATTCTGCAGGATCCAGAGTTGCGGCTCGTGCGGACAACAAAGCGCCGTTGGCACAAAATGACGCCGAAAGGTCCGACCGGCCACCATCGGCGCGGGCATTGTGATACTGGGTTGGCAGCTTCGAACCGGGCAGGCGCGCGATGAACACCAGGACACACTATCTGAAGAATCCGCTGCTGCTGGCGACCGCCGTTGCCGCGTCCGCCGCGCTGACTTTTGCGGCCTGGCAGGCGGCGGCACGGGAGGAATCGCCGCAATCGGCGGCCGGCGCGCCGGGAGCCGCGATCGAGGTCGCAACGTTCGCGGCGGACGGTCAGCTTCTCCGGCCGCCGAACCTCGACGAGTGGGTCTTCCTGGGCGCTTCGCTCGGCATGGGATACAACGCCCGTGCCTTCGACCCGAACGCACCAGGGCAATTCCAGGTCGTGCTGATGGAGCCGCAGGCCTACCGCCGCTTCGTCGCTACCGGCGCGTACCCCGACGGCGCGATGTTCCTGCTGTCCTTCTATGACTCGGAACAAAAAGTATCGATCAATCGCAGCGGTTTCGTGCAACGCGACCTCGACAGCTTCGAAATTCACCTGATCGACCAGCGACGTCCAGGCGAAGGGCATTACTTCTATCCGTTCGGCGCGAACGATCGTCAGGCCGCGGTATTGCCGGCGGGCAATGCCTGCGTCACCTGCCACCTGAAAAATGGCGCGTTCAGCGGCACGTTTGCGCAGTTCTACCCGACGATCCGCCACCGCATTCCCAGCGCGAATCTCAAACGGCAAGACGCGGGCTGAGCTGCCCGGTCGCGCAGGCTGGCGCCGCGGTTTCGCGCGCCGCGGGGCGTGTTTAATCCTTTGTTCTGATTGACTTTTTGCACGGCTCTTGCGACGAACTTTCGGCGCGGTTAGCACTCTATTGACATGACTGCTAACATTGAATTCCGGAGGTTGACCAACCGATGACTGGTACCGCACTTGTCCTGAAGAATCAGTCGCTCGCATTCGACGGCCCGGTCGGAAGCCTGGACGCCTATATCGAGCGCGTCTCGAGTATTCCCGTTTTGAGCCGCGACGAAGAGCTCGAATTGGCGAAGCGCTTCCATGAGCACCAGGACCTCGACGCCGCGCGACTGCTGGTGCTTTCGCACCTGCGATTCGTCGTGCACGTCGCGCGCGGCTACATGGGCTATGGCCTCCCGATCGCCGACCTGATCCAGGAAGGCAATGTCGGCCTGATGAAGGCTGTCAAGCGCTTCGACCCGGACATGGGCGTCCGGCTCGTGAGTTTTGCGATCCACTGGATCCGCGCCGAGATCCACGAGTTCGTGATCCGCAACTGGCGGCTGGTGCGCGTCGCGACCACCAAGGCGCAGCGCAAACTGTTCTTCAACCTGCGCCGCATGAAGAAGAACCTCGCCTGGCTTTCCGACGAGGAAACCAGGGCCGTGGCCGGGGAACTCGGCGTCGAGCCGCGCGAAGTGCGGGAGATGGAACAGCGCCTGGCGGCGCGCGACCTCTCGTTCGACCCTGCGCCCGACGCCGACGAAGAGGAAGGCGTTGGCTCGCCATCGCTTTACCTGCCTTCACCGGAACTGGATCCCGCAGCGACCGTCGAGAAGGAAGAATGGGAAGGCGCGGTCTCCGATTCACTGGCAGCCGCGATCGGCAGGCTGGACGAGCGCAGTCGCGCCGTGATCAAGGCCCGCTGGCTCGCCGACGACAAGCGGACGCTGCAGGACCTCGCCGACGAATACGGTGTCTCCGCCGAGCGCATCCGACAGATCGAGGCGACAGCTATCGGCAGGCTCCGGACCGAAATGGCCGAGTAATTGGTGCCGGGTCGCAGTTCCGCAG
>JBATEA010000535.1:0-4668 GCA_049663745.1 Steroidobacteraceae bacterium
TGATCAGCCGGATGACCGGGGCGTCGTCCTCGCTCTCCATCAGATCCGAAGGTTCGGGCAGACCTTCCGCGAGGCCCGCCAGGTCCGTCTCGTCTTCGATACCCTCGACGATCTGGCCGGCCTCGCCGCTGCCGCCTTCATAGGCCTTGCGCAACAGTTCGTCGAATGCCGCGGGCGCGACACGCTCGATCACGAGCGGCATGCCGAGGAAGCGGCGCAACTCGGCGATTGCCGATGGCGCGGCGCCCTCCCGGTAAACAACCTGGGCCTTGCCGTCGACGACGGCGCGCACCAGGACGCCATGGCGTTTCGCGAAAGCGAATGGCAGGCGACCGACGGGGGCGATCGGCCTGGGCGCGGCGCCGACGCTCACGAGCGGCCTCTCGTCACTCGCCCGGACCCTTGGGCTCTGTCACCAGATCCTCGGACGGCGGTGGCGGGGAGGCCGGCTGCGGCTCGGCGGTCGGCGGCGCCGTCGGTCCGATCAGCTGCGGCAACGTGGGTCTGGTCGCCCCCGGCATCAGCTTGACCTTGCCATGGTTCTGGTCGAGCTGCAGGTTGCGCAGGTAGTTGTACTTCGAGTTGGTCTCGATGGCCGCCTGCTCGGCCGTGCGCAACACGCGCGGCCGGATGAAGACCATCAGATTGGACTTGGTTTTCTTGGTGTTACGGACGCGGAACAGATTGCCCAGGATCGGAATCCGGCCGAGGCCCGGCACTCGCTGCTCACTCTCGGTCAGGCGGTCCTCGATCAGGCCGCCGAGCACGAGCATGCCGCCGTCATCGACCAGGACACGGGTGCTGATGGTCCGCTTGTTGGTGATCAGGTCGACGGCTCCGGCGGAACTGGCGGCCAGGTTGGACGACTCCTGCTCGATCTTGAGGAGAATCGTGTTTTCATCCGTGATCTGCGGCGTGATCTTCAGGATGTTGCCGACTTCTTCCCGTTGAATCGTCTGGAACGGATTGACGGACCCGCCGCTCGCGCCGGTGTTTGTGAACTGGCCCGTCAGGAACGGCACTTCCTGCGCGACCTTGATCTGCGCTTCCTCGTTGTCGAGCGTGATGACCGACGGCATCGAGACGATGTTGGTGTCGCCGTCGCCCGCCAGGGCGCGCAGGATAGCTGCGAAGTTCGTGCCCGTATCCTGTTTCCGGGCGCCGCCGATCGTCAGCCCGCCCGGCGCGGCCTCGACGGATGAAGGATCGTCGATGCCCGCCGCGATGTCCCCGAGGCTGACCCCGCCGATGGGCTGGTTGAACAGTCCGACCAGGAAGTTGTCGCCGGATCCGTCCACGATCCAGTTCACGCCGAGGTCCCGGGTCGCGTCCTTCGATACCTCGACCAGCATCGCTTCGATGATGACCTGCGCCCGGCGGATGTCGAGCCGGTCGACGACCGACATCAGGGAGCGCATCGTCTTGGGCGGCGCGGTGATGATCAGCGCATTGGTTTCCGGCTCGGCCCAGATGGTCACCGAACGGTCGACCGCGGCTGCTGCCACCTGGCCGGCCTGCGCGGGGGCGCCCGCGGCAGCCTGATCCTTCAGCTTGGCCGCAATCTTTTCCGCATCGGCATAGCGCAGGTAGCGCACCTGGGTGTCGCCGCCGTCTTCGAGTGGTGTATCGAGGTGCGTGATCAGCGTGCGGAAACGCAGCCGTTGCGATGCTTCACCGCCGACCAGGACGCTGTTGGTGCGCTCGTCCGCGACGATGCGCGTACCGGACGCGGCATCCGCTCCCTGTGCCGCATTCAGCGAATTCACGACACGCACGATCTCGCTGGCCGATGCGTGCTCCAGACGGATCACCTCGATGTCGCCGTCGCCGGAGCGATCGATCCGGGAAATGATCCGTATCATGCGATTCACGTTGGAGGCGCGGTCCGAGATGATCAGCATGTTGGCGCTCGGATAAGCCGCCAGGTGCCCGTACTGCGGAATCAATGGCCGAAGGATCGGGACCAGCTGTGCCGCGGAGACATTGCGCACCTGTATGACCTGCGTGACGATTTCGTCCGACGTCGAGCTCACGCGGTCCGGCAGGTCATTGGCCGGCAACTGCCGCGCAGTGGCATCCGGCAGGATCTTGATGACCGCGCCGGAAGGGACGGCGACGAATCCGTGGACCTGGAGGATCGCGAGGAACGCCTCATAAAAGGCATCCGGGCCCATCGGCGTGTTGGACAGCATCGTGACCTGCGCCCGCACGCGCGGGTCGACGATGAAGTTCTTGCCGGTGACCTGGCTGACGGCCTCGATGACCTGGCCGAGATCAGCGTCCTTGTAGTTGGGCGTAATCTGCGCGCCCTGCTGGCCCGTGGCGGCCAATGGCAGCGTCAGCGCGAGGAGCAGGGCGAGGCGGGTGAATCGCTTCATGAATTCGTTCCTTTGCATGCGGCGCCTCATTCAGTGGACTCGGGCGCCGGCAACGGCTCTTGTTCGCTTGTGGGCTGGAGTTCCTGCACGACTGCGGCCGGATCGACGGTCAATTGCTGCTGCTGTCCATTGCGATCGATCGTCAAAGTCACCGTGGCGCCGCTGCCGATGCCCCGCAGGATTTCAGGCCCTCGGTTCGGGTCATCGAGCGCCGCACCGTTGACGGCTGTCACCAGATCGCCCGGCTGGAGGCCGAGCTTCGCAAACTGGGCGCGATTCCGCCCGGGATAGACGCGATAACCGCGCACCTGCGCGCCTGCAAATACCGGCTGCGGCCGCAGCAGGTCATTCACGGCGGACTGGTCCTGGGTCATCAGTTCGCGGACGCTGTCTGCGAGCGAACCCGACTGCGCGGCCGGCGGCATGGAGGCAATCGGTCCAGCGCCATTGACCGACAAGCGCGGCAGCGCAAGCGATTCGCGCGCACCATTGCGCTCGATGATCACGCGGTCGCGATAGACGGCCAGCAGCGTCGTCCCGCCCGGCAAGGTCGCGCCCGTTGGATAGACCCTTGCGGCCTGTGCACTCGCGCCGATGATCGCCCAGCCGTGTTCGGGATCCAGGCCCGCCAATGTGCCGGCGAGCGCCAGATTGGCGGATGTTGCAGGCGCCGCATTCGGGTCACCGCTGATGCTGGCGACGCCGAACAGGTGCGCATCGACAATGCCCGCGAGATCGACGGCCGGTGCCGCGACGACGCTGACATTCGGCAGCGGCGGCGTTCCGCTGCCGGTCGACCCCAGCACGCGCCAAAGCAGGCTCGCCAGTTGCGCTGCCAGCACGATGACCAGGGCGACCGTCAGCAGCATCGGCGCTGCCGCCACGACACTCCGCGGCAGTGCTGCTTCGGCACCGCGAAACGGAGCAACGATCCGGTCCACTAACTGCATGTTGACCCGTCCAGAAGCGCCCGGCCCTGCGGGGGGTACATGACCCTCCGGGAAACCGGGCCATGATACGGGTAGCCAGCGCAGACCCACAAGGCGGAAAAGTACCAGAAATCGAAGTAGCTGCGGGCACTTGTGCGACACTTCTCACACTCGGCTCTCAAAGCGGGTCAGGCTGCACCGGTGCGACGCAACGCCCTTGTGCGCGCGGTTGGAGGTCCCTATAAATGAACCGGCGGCACGGAGTGGGCTTGGCAGGTGGGCGGCGACGAGGAGCGTGAAAGCGGGCAAGGCGGCCATGGCCTCGTGGTCGAGGAGGCGCAGCCGCAGGTCAAGAAGCCACCGCTCTTCCAGGTGGTGCTGCTGAACGACGACTACACGCCGATGGAGTTCGTCGTGGACGTGCTGGAAAGGATCTTCGCGCTCGACCGGATGCGCGCGACGCGGATCATGCTGGAGGTCCATACGAAGGGCAAAGGCGTGTGCGGCGTCTTCACATTCGAGATCGCGGAGACCAAAGTGGCGCAGGTGATGACGTATTCCCGACAGCATCAGCACCCGCTGTTGTGCACGATGGAGGAGACCTGAGTGCTTTCGAGTGAACTCGAGTACTGCCTGAACGAGGCCTTCCAGAAGGCGCGCGATGCGCGCCACGAGTACATGACCGTCGAGCACCTGCTGCTGTCGGTGCTCGACGCTCCGCGCGTCCGCGAGATCCTGAAGGCCTGTGGCGCAGACCTCGCACGGCTGCAGGCGGACCTGCAGAAGTTCGTCGATGAGACGACGCCGACACTGGCGGCGGACGATGAGCGCGAGGTTCAGCCGACGCTCGGCTTCCAGCGCGTATTGCAGCGCGCGGTATTCCATGTCCAGTCGAGCGGCAAGAAGGAAGTCACGGTCGCCAACGTGCTGGTCGCGATCTTCAGCGAAAAGCAGTCCCACGCCGCCTACCTGCTGTCGTTGCAGGACATCGCACGCCTGGACGTCGTCAATTACATTTCACACGGGTTGCCGTCCAGCGGGGAGAGCCGCGAGGCGACGCGCGAAGAAGGCGCGGGCGCCGAGCGCGAGGGCGCCGACGATGGCGGCGCCGCTGCGCTCGAGAAGTTCACGACCAACCTGAATGCCCAGGCGAAGGCCGGACGCGTGGATCCGTTGATCGGACGCCAGCTCGAGGTGCAGCGCACCATCGAGATCCTGTGCCGCCGGCGCAAGAACAACCCCCTGTATGTCGGCGAGGCCGGCGTCGGCAAGACCGCGATCGCAGAAGGCCTCGCGCGCCTGGTGGTCGAGGGAAAAGTCCCTGAGGTCCTCGCGGATTGCACCATCTACGCGCTCGATAT
>JBATEA010000536.1:0-7226 GCA_049663745.1 Steroidobacteraceae bacterium
GCGTCATGAAGCTGAAATTTGTGGTCAGCGGGTTCGACGCCGGAAAGTTCCGGATCGTGCAATTGCCGTCGATCTGGATCTGGGAAGGAGGGACAGGGTCCACGAAACCGTCAAGCAGGCCGCCGAGATCGGCGACGCAATCCTCCGCCAGCGCCGGGAGGGCAAACAGCATCAACAATGCGAAGGCGAGCAGCCGGATACGGACCCAGCTGCCGGCGGCCTTCACATTCATTGAATCACTAGAGATCATGCGTGCCCTCGTTCCTCTCATCGAGCGATCTCATCGCCAAAGGGACCGAGGCAGTCCGTACCGTGGACTGGATTCCGGCGGTCCCGCTGTCATGGGGCCCGAGGCCCGTTAGACCGGTAACTTTGCGTCGCCATCTTTCGATGGCTTTGCCTTTGTCAAAATCGCGTCGAAACTATGTCGTCAAATTCCTGTCGTCATCTCCATTTCCATGCCGGCGTCACGCCGCTGGCAGGAAGTCGATCGGATACACGATGGTCAGCGCCTGCACGTCTTCCTTCGCTCCGAAATTGATCGCGAGAACGCGGTCCACCACCTGGGCAGAGAGCTCCGGCGCATCCATATCGGACGATTGCATTGCGCACATCGACACGCGGCCGTCCGGCTCGATCGTCAGGCGCAGGATCATCTGGCCGCGCAGGGTCGGGTCCTTGCGCAGCTCGCGGTTGTAGAGCCGGTAGAACGCCGCCTTGTAGCGGTCGAACACGATCTGTATTTCTTCATCGGTGCGCGAAAGCCCCGGACCGCCGCGCGCGAGCGGCCGGTCGCCGCCGCCGCCTCCTCCGATCGATGCGATCGAACTCGACGCGCGGCCTACTTGCACGCCCTGGATCCCACCGCCGCCACCGCCGCCACCGCCGCCACCGACGCTGCGGCTCAGGGATCCGAGATTGATGCCGCCGCTCGAGCCCGGCGCGTTGCTCGTCAGCATGGAGCGCGTCGGCAGCCCTCGGGACGCGTCATCCGCATCGCTGAGACGCGCATTCACTCCGAGGCGCGGTGCGACATCGTCCTTCGCCAGGCTTGCGAACTTCTCCTTGAACGCCAGGATGCCGGCCTTCTCCACGGTTTTCTGCGGCTTGGACTCCGCCGCGGCATAGGCCGGCGCCTCCGGCGCGAGCTGCTCTCGCTGCTCGATCGGCTTTTGTTCATCCACCGGCTTCGGCTTCTGTTCCTTCGGCTGCTTCTGCTCCTGCGGTTTCTCCTCGACGACGGGCGGTCGTGGCATCGGCTTCGCCTGCTCCTCCCGGACCAGCTGCGCCAGGCGCTTGGGCACGTCGGCCACCTCGAAGCGCTTCGGCAACGGCAGATCGATCATCGGCAGCAGGGCGCCGAGCAGCAGGCTGACCGCCAGCGATGCAACGAGCGACTTGCGGAAACGCCTGTCTTCGTCGCCGTTTCTCGCCCAGGCCATGACCTGTGCGCGGCGCGGCAACGGGCTGACGTCCCGTTCGACGACCCATTCGAGCTTGCGGCGCTCCTCCTCCTCGCGGACCTGGTACAGGTCCTCGCCGAGGATCTCGAGCGCCATCTCCTCCCGGCCGATCCCGTCGACGATCGTCTGGCGGCGGCGGTCGAGTTCGTCGAGTTGGGCCCGGAAGCCGCTCGACCGGGCGCGCACCTGGCGCAGGTGCTCCGCTGCCGTGGCGGGCTCGCTCCGCTCGCCCCAGAACAGCGACGCAACGCCGAGCTCGCCGAGCTTTTCCAGAGACCCGCAGGCCTGGTCGAGCAACTGATGCTGCAGTCGTTGTGGAGCCAGGTCTTCGAGTTCGTCGTCGATGCGGCGCAGGTCGGCGCTGAGCCCCTGCAGCTTCCCGCGGACTTGCTCGGCCTGGGTGTGTAGTGCCTGTTCTTCCTGAGACTTCATGCCGTGCACCTGGTCATATCTGTCTTAGGTGGATTGCGGTGATTTCTGGACGACGGCCAGCGAGACGCGGGTGTAACCCTGACCCGTGCAGGTGGCCATGATCTTCTTCAGCACGCTGAACGGGATCGACTTGTCCGCGAGGACAGTCACTTCCTGACTGTCCGCGACCGCCTGAGTGCTCAAGCCGATGACGCTCCCGCTGAGCTCGGCGAGCCGCACGCTGATCGGTCCGATTTCTGCGCTTTCGGTCGCCTGGATGTCGGCGATGCGCGCGACCGGCACGCCCTGCACCAGCACTTCCTCTTTACCGACGAAGATCACGACAGTTTCGCGCGGCTTGGCCTCAACCACCGAATCGGGGAGGGTGATCTGCTTGGGCTGTTGCAGCACTTCGCTCGTGGCTGAGTTGACGATCAGGAAGAACACCAGAATGGTGAACACGTCCATCATGGACGTCAGGTTCAATTGCGGAACCTTGCCCTTGTTGCGCGTCATGCGCGCGATCCGCCGTGACGTCTTCATGGCGCATCTCCTATGGATATCGCCGTGAACAGATCGGCGCGCGTGATTTCGCCGCCGTCGTGCGTTTCGACGCTCCGCACGGTGTCCATGACCTGTATGAGGTGGTCGTACTCGATGTCAGGCTCGAGCAGCACGGAGGCGTCAGCCTTCTCCGGGTACTCGCGCTTGATCGCCACCAGGTACTCCGAAAGCTTCGGCAGGTCGTACGCGTCGCCCACCTTCGGGATCGCCGCGATCACCTGCGTGCCGTCCATGATCTCGAGTCCCTCGCCGCGGACGACCACCTCGACCCGGAAAGTGGGGGTGGTCGGTGCCGCGCTGGTGGCGCTGGGAAGGTCGAGTTCGACGATCGACATCCGCGAAAAGACCGCGGTGATGAGCAGAAACGGCACCAACACCATCATCAGGTTCATGAAGGTGGTCATGTCGAGATCGGGCGCCTCCTTGTGGCGACGCCTGTAATGGTGTGTTCTGGCCATGTCCGTTACACCGCGGCCTGACGCTTCGCCAGCGACGTGATGACGTTCAGTGCTTTCACCGAGGCCATCTCGAGGCTGTCGACGATCTCACCCGTCTTGGCCGTGAGCACCGAATGCGTCACGAGCAACGGGATCGCGACGATCAGCCCGAAGGCCGTCGTGTTCATCGCGACCGAGATGCTGGCTGACAGCAGGTCGGCTTTTTCCGCCGGATTTGCGTTCGCCACCGCCGTGAACGCCTGAATCAGGCCGATGATCGTGCCCAGCAGGCCGAGCAGCGTGGCGATGTTCGCGCCGACCGCGACGTAGGCCGTGCGCTTTTCGAGCTGCGGGATGATCTCCATCATGCCCTCTTCCATCGCGATCTCGATGTCCTCGCGGCGCCGCACCGCGCCCTGTCGTGCCAGGCCCATGCCCAGCAGCCGCGACACCGCGGAGTCGTCCTTGCTGGTCATCTCCCGCGCCTTCTCGAAGTCGCCGCTCGTGAGCGCGGGCTGGAGCTTGCTCCACATGCCCTCGTTCCTGCGCCTGATCAGAGTAAGCGTGACGTATCGCTCAATCGCGATCGCGATGCCGACCGCGAACACGATCAGGATCGGGTACATGAATGCACCCCCCGCCACGAAGAATTTAACCATTGAATAAAAAGCGTCCATCGTCGAACCCTCCTGATGCTTGCATCTCAACAATTTCCGGTAACCACCCTCAAACAATCCTGACGGTCGCCTGCGGCCTCATTGCGACCTGATCTCGTAGTACCCGAGCTCCCGCATGAAGACATCCTTGTCCACGGGTCGCCTGGAATCGTCGAGCAGCGTGGAGACCGCGATCGAGTCGCCGATCTCCGAGCTCTTCCAGGGAACGATGACCAGGGACTTCGGCGCCTCCTGGTTGCCCAGGATCGACATGCCCGAAATCTTCTTGGGGCCTGCGTCCGCCCTGGTCTCCGCCGTCGCGGCGCTGGCGACAGGCTCGCCGGCCGGCACGTCGTCCGCCAGCGCGGCTCCCGCCAGCAGCAGCAGTGGCACGATCAGCGAATGACGGGTCATGGGTTCTCCTGCTGGCCTGCACGGTTGCGAAGATCGGCAATCCATTTCGCGGCCTCGGAGTCGTCCGGCACCATCCGGGCGTACGCCTCGTAATGCTCCAGTGCGCACGCGGAATCGCCGAGATACACGTCGCAGAGAATGGCGAGATTCCTGTGGGCGAAGTGGAAATCCGGGAACAGCTCGAGTGCCGACAGGTAGCTCGCGCGCGCTGCCGCGAACTGCCCCTTGCGTCGCAGCACGAGGCCAAGCTCGTTGTGGGCGGCGGGGTGGTTCGGATTCAGTTCGAGCGCCCTGCGCAGGCTGGCCTCGGCATTGTCCAGGTCGCCGGTCCGCGCATAGGCGATGCCGAGATCGATGTGCGCCGACGTCACCTCGGGCGCCCGTTCCGTCACCTTGAGGAGCATGGCGATGCCGGGTTCGTACTGTGCTTCCTCCAGCATCTTCACGGCTGCCATGTAATCGGCCCGCACGTCGGACTTGACGCGAACGCGCTGCGTGATCGTGAAGCCGGCCGCGTCCTGCTCGACTTCCACGCGCGCGACCCGCCGGTCGAGCGGCTTGGTCGGCGCGGTCGCCGGGTGTGCGCTCACGGCGAAGAGCAGAGCGAGCCACGGCAGGCCCCGGCACACGATCGTCATCAGGCTGGGATTTTTACGGCAATACATGGTCCATCATCCCGCCAGCCGCCGTGGCCGGCTCGGCCCGCGTCGTCTTGATCGGCGCACCCGGAAGCACCGTCTCCGCGGCGCCCAATGCCGGGTCGGAGACCAACGGAGCGGGCGAGCGGTACTCGTAGTTTTCGATTGAGCCGAGGAAGCCGCTGCTCATCTCGGCCTTGGCGTAGCGCGCCGGCACCAGCTCGGCGAGCTTGCCGAGGCTCTGCTCGGTCCAGGCGTTGAAGACGCCGGCGCGCATCAGCTCGATATTCTTCTGGTGCACGTCGATGGCCTTTTCCTCGAACGGGAACGCTTCCTCTTCGAGCGCCAGCTCGTACTCGGCCAACTCAGCTGCACCCATATCGGCCGGCCGCTCGGACTCCATCAGCGCGCGGCTGAAGTTGAGATAGGTCTCGGCGATGTAGAAAGTCGCGGCCGCCGTGACGTCGGCGATTTCGTATTCCACCAGCCGGTCCAGGGCCTCGATCGTCACGTCCATGCGCCGTTTCTTCTCCTGCAGACTCTCTTCGAACGGCTGCACCAGCTTTACGACGGAGAACTCGCGGTAGAGTTGCTCCGCGAGCACCAGCGCCGCGCGGCCCGCAAGGGTGCGGATGCGGCCTGTCCGTTCCCCGCCGGCGTCGGCGTCGATGCGGACGATCTCCGCCAGCTCCTGCTGGTAGCGCGGCTCGTCGTGCGCTGCCTTGTAGATCTCGGCGATCTTGGAGTGCGTCTCGACTGCCGGTTCGAGCGGACGGGGGAATTCCGCGACGTAGCGGAGGTACACGTCCAGCGCGCGATCCCGCGCACTCGACTGTTCGTAAAGGTCGCCGGCAACGAGCAGCGCCTCGCTGCGCATTCCCGGATCCTGGGACTCAGATGCCATGCGGTCGTATTCGCCCGCGGCGCGCGACAGCTGGCCGCTCTCGCGGTAGGCCAATGCGATCTGCCGCGTGGCCTCGCGTTGCAGCTCGTGCCCCGGGAAGTCGCTGCGGAATGACTCGAGCACGCCGGCCGCCGCGGTCCAGTCCTGCAGCCGCATCAGCGCAGCACCCGCATCGTACTCGGCCGCCGCGCGAATGGTGGACGTCGGCGTCACCTGGCGGATCCTCAGGAAATGGTCGGCGGCTGCGCGGTAGTCCTGCGCCGTGTTCGCCAGCTCGCCCTGCTTGTAAATCGAGGCGGCGAGGTTGTCGACCAGGGCAGCATGGGACTCGTCTGTCTCCGGGGTCATGGTGAGTACCTGCGCGTAGGCGGTCTCCGCCTGCGGGTACTCGGCGAGCTCGAATGAGGAGTGCGCGACCACGATCCAGGCCGAGCGACGGATGGAAAGTTCGGCGCCCGGATAATCGTTGATGACCCGCTGGGCCGAATCGATGGCCGGCCGGAAATCCTTCATCGCGTACAGGTCGTCGGCGGCCGCGCCCAGGACCGCGGCGGCATGCTCATGCTGCGGGAATGCGTTGGCGAACCTGATCGAACTCGCGACCGTATCGCGCCGCACGACGTCCCGGCTCTCCTCGCCCACGGCCTTCAGGTTCTCGCGGTGGGCGAAGATCGCGGCATACCCCGCCGCGGCCGACTGCGAGTGAGCAGCGAAGTCGTAGGCCGTGCGCTCGTACTGCCGCGCCGCCTCGCCGTAGTCCTGGTTCTCGAGGAGCAGGTCCGCGAGCTGGTAGCTGATCGGCGCCGAGTCGGCGTCCGTCGGGAACGACGCCAGGTACTGGTTGTACCACTGCAGCGCCTCGGCGTAGTTGGCGGGTTTCTCATCCGCCAGTTCCGCATTCTGGTATTGCGCATGATAGTGGTTCGCGAGGTCTTTCAGGTTCGACTTCAGGTAGCTCACCACCTCCGGCGAGTCCTCAGGCTTGAAGTGCCGCCAGTAATCGGCCTGCAGCCCGTACGTGGTCGTGAATTCCTTCTTCGATTCCAGCACGAGTTTCGGGAAGCCGCCCTGGGTGAAGATCTCCACCACGCGCATGCTGAAGCGAGGCGATGCGCGGTGGAACGGATATAGCGACACGAACGCCCGGTACGTCTTCGCGGCGTCGTCGTAGCGCAGCTTGCCCAGGTAATGCTCCCCGAGGTTGCTGTAGATGCGGTCTTCGTAGCTGCGATGCCCGAAATCCGAGAAGTATTCCTGCACGACCTCCGGCCCGCCGAGGTTGCTGAAGCTCAGGCTGATGACGCGGTACGTATCCGCGACGCGGCGTTCGTCGTCCTCCTCGTGCGTCTGGTCGAAGTCGTAGCCGATCGACACCTTGTAGTCGAGCAGCGCCATGTACCGGTGCAGCGCCTCGTCGTAAAACTCCTGCTTGTAGAGTGTCCAGCCGAGCTTGTAGAGGGCGAGCTCGTAGTACGAGGAAGACGGGCCCAGGCTGCTGATCGACGAGTAAGCGGCCTCGGCGTCGCGGAACTCTCTGCGCGTGAAGAAATACTCGCCGCGCCTGAACTGCACCTCGTCGTAATGTCCGGAATGCGGGGACTCGCGGATGAGGAGATCCATGGTCTCCATCGCGTCTTCGGTCCGGCCGAGTTCGTCGTACGCGCGCGCTTTCTGGTAGAGCACCATGTCGTTGTGCTCATAGGTCGGGTACTCGGCGAGCAGCCGGTCGTAGAGCGCAA
>JBATEA010000537.1:0-1552 GCA_049663745.1 Steroidobacteraceae bacterium
TTGAGCGGCGTCCCCTTTCAGCGGCGGCGGGACACGGAGTGGCGGGCTTTCTTGGCGGCGGAATCGTCGTCGGTTCCGGGCTCATCCACCGCGTAGTCCTCGAAGTCCGACAACAGGCCCCGGGTGCGCCGTTCCTCGAGCCTGCGTTCGAGCTTGCGCCAGGCCGGCTCGCCCGCAACCCGGGCGCCGCGGCGCTTGCGCGTGTCGAAGTCCCGCATCAACTTGTCGACGTCGAGGGACTCCTCGGCGTCTTCGAGTTCGTCGGGTTCCTCGTCTTCGAACTCTTCTTCCGGCTTTTCGCTCATGCACCCTATCCAGGGCTGTTGCGGGCCGACTTATAAGACGCCGCGGCCGCGGGTGCAAGGGCTCCTACTGGACCAGCTGGTTCAACTGGAATATTGGCAGCAAAAGTGCGATGACGATCATAAAAACGAAGGCACCCATCACCAGGATCATGACCGGCCCCAGGATTCCGACGGCGGTGTTGACGACGCCGTCCAGCTCGCGCTCCTGGTTGTCAGCCGCCCGTTCCAGCATCGACTCGAGCTGACCACTGGTCTCGCCACTCGCGATCAGGTGCACGAGCATCGGCGGAAACAGCTTGCTGGCCGCCAGCGAGCGGGCGATCGGCGCGCCTTCCCGGACCCGCACCGCAGCATCCTGCACTGCCTGACGCATCGGCGAGTTGGTGACCACCTCGCCCGCGATCCTGAGCGCCTCCAGCACCGGCACGGCGCTGGCCGTCAGGATCGAGAATGTGCGGGCAAAGCGAGCCGCATTATTGCCGCGGGTGATGCGCCCGATGATCGGCATGCGCAGCTTCAGCAGGTCGAACCGGCGGCGCGACGCGGGCTCGCGCAGCCAGCGGCGAAATGCCCAGACCGCCGCCGCGACGACGAGGATCAGCAGCCACCACCAGGCGCGCAGGAAGTCCGAGGCGCCGATCAACAGGCGGGTGAGTATCGGCAATTCGCGCTCCCCGGCCTCGAAGACACGCACGACCTCCGGCACCACGTAACCGAGCAGCACCCCGACGATGCCGAGGCAGATCACGGTCAGCAGGACCGGGTAGATCATCGCGTTCCGGATCTTCTGCTGCAGGACCTGGCGATTCTCGGTGTAGTCCGCCATCCGCTCCAGCACGGCGTCGAGATGCCCGGATTGTTCCCCCGCGGAAACGGTCGCCCGATAGATTTCCGGAAAAACCTTCGGGAATGCGCCCAGCCCCTCGGCCAGTGTCCGGCCCTCGAGGACGCGGGCGCGCACGCCCGCGACGACGCTCTGCACCCGCGCCTTTTCGCTCTGCTGCGACACGGCGAGCAGGGCCTCCTCGAGCGGGATGCCGGAGCGGACCAGGGTCGAGAGCTGCCGCGTGAGCAGGGCAAGGTCCGTCGTGCTGATCCCGGATCCGAACGAGATGCCCAGCCCACGCCTGGGCTCCGCGTCGGTGACCTCGTCGACCGCGACCGGCAGCAGCGCCTGGTCGCGAAGCAACTGGCGCACCTGGCGGGCGCTGTCGCCGTCCAGCACGCCGCGGTGCTCGCGCCCCGCG
>JBATEA010000538.1:0-8282 GCA_049663745.1 Steroidobacteraceae bacterium
CTTCCAGTTCCTCGCACCGGTCGTGCCGTTCTCGAACGACCACTCGAACGACAGCAAGACGACCTACACCGCCCGGTTGTCCTACGAGTTCAGCGACAGCGTCATGGTGTACGGCGGTGTCTCGACCGGGTTCAAGGCCACTTCCTGGAACCTGTCGCGTGACACACGGCCCGTGCAACCGGCGGTCGGCGACCGCTCGCCGCTCGGCGGATTTCCGAATCCGTATTACGCCCGCTACGGCACACGTCTCGCGGGACCGGAAGAATCGACCGTCTATGAGATCGGCTTCAAGGGCAAGTGGCCGCAGGTGGCGCTGAACGTCGCGGTCTTCGACGAGGAGATCACGGACTTCCAGTCGAACACCTTCCTTGGGACAGGTTTCGGACTCCTCAATGCCGGCAAGCAGTCGGTCCAGGGTGCCGAGTTCGACTTGCTGTACGTTCCGACAGATCACTGGGAATTCAGCCTCGCGGGCACCTTCCTGGATCCAAAGTACGACTCCTTTGTCATCGGGCCGGCAGTACAGAACTTGCCTGGTGACTCGCCGACAACAGATCTGACTGGCACGAAGCCTGCAGGCATTTCATCGTTTACCGGCGTCATTGCCGCAACCTACAGATGGTCCGCGGGGAGCTACGACGCCTTCGTGCGTGCGGATTACGATTATGAAAGCAACGTCAAGGTGATCGAGAACGTACCCGCGGACGTTGCCTCGCGCGAGGTGAGCACCGTGAACGCCTCAGTGGGCTTGTCAAAGAACGGTTGGGACTTCCAGCTGTGGGGACACAACCTGACGGATGACGATTACCTGATCAGCGCATTCCCGTCGGTTGCCCAGTTCGGCAGTTACTCCGGCTACCCAAGCCAGCCGCGGACCTACGGCGTGACGGTGCGCAAGCGATTCTGACTCGTCAATAGACCTCAATCTGGAGAGGGCCTTCGCCACAGGAGGCCCGACATTGCATCAGTTCCCTGATGACCGAGCTCCACGACAAGCTAATGGTTCTGGACGGCGGGCTGGCGACTGAACTGGAGCGGCGCGGTTACGATGTCTCCGGCCCGCTGTGGTCCGCGGAAGTATTACGGACCGCGCCCGAAGCCATCGAACAGCTGCATTACGACTATTACGCGGCCGGAGCACGCTGTGCGATCTCGGCGAGCTACCAGGCCAGCTACGAAGGATTTGCGACCCTCGGACTGGACGCCGCGGACACTACCGCACTGCTGCGTCGTTCCGTTGAGCTGGCCCAATCCGCCCGCGCCCGCTATCGGCGCGATCACCCTGCTGATCGACGCCAGTTGTATGTAGCCGCCTCGGTCGGGCCTTACGGCGCCATCTCGCACGATGGCGCGGAGTATCGCGGCGATTACGGACTTACCGAAGAACAGCTCATCGCATTTCACGCCCGGCGGTTCAAAGTCCTCGCGACCTCGGGTGCGGACTTCCTGGCCTGCGAGACCATACCGCTGCTGGACGAAGCACGTGCGCTGGTCACGCTGCTTGCGCAACAACCCGATGCACTCGCCTGGATGAGTTTCACGTCAGCCGACGGCATTCATACCGCCCACGGCGAGCCGCTGGCCGACTGTGCGCGTCTGCTGGATCGCGTTCCCAACGTGATCGCGATCGGCGTGAATTGCGTCGAACCCGAAATCGTGGGAGAAGCCATTCGCGCGCTGAAAGGCGGCACGGGCAAGGCCATCGTCGTGTACCCGAATTCCGGCGAGCAGTGGGATGGGCAGACGCACGGTTGGCGCGGTTCCAGGGATCACGCCAGCCTGGCCGCCCTCGCCCCGCAGTGGGTCGGCGCCGGAGCGCGAATGGTCGGCGGTTGTTGCCGCATCGGACCCCGGGAGATTGCCGCACTTCATGAGGCGCTGAACGCAGATGATCACGGCGCGATTGAAACGTGAATTAACTGGTCAAGTTGGCGGCCAGCGCAGCGACGGGCAGTCTAGTCCTTACCATCCGCGTACAGCTTCACGACCTCATAAAGGAACCGGCGCCCCTCCATCAGCGACTTCACGCGCATGCGCTCGTTGAGGCCGTGAATGTGATTTCCTTCGGCGTCTTCGAACATGCCGGACAAGCCATATGTCGGCACGCCCGCCGCGCTCAGGTACTTTCCATCGGTGTAGCCGGTGCTCATCGTCGGCACGATGACGACGCCCGGCCAGATCGACTCGGCAATCCTGCGCGCCGGCTGCACGATTGACTCCGACAATGGCGGCACCGGAGACAGCACACCGCCTTCGCCCTTGGGCGAAAGCGCGATCGTGTCATCCGCAAGGACTCTTGCTATCTCCTCTTGCACATCCTCGACCGGCGTGCCCGGCAGGATTCGACAATTGACATTCGCTTTCACGTGCTGCGGCAGCGCGTTCGGCGCATGACCGCCTTCGATCTGCGTGACAATGCAGGTCGTGCGCAGCATGGCGTTCCAGGACGGATCGATCGCCCACAGACGCTCTGCCGCCGCATCGTCCGGCGGCGCCTGCAACACCGCACGCATGTCGGCTGCGACGTTCGGTTCGACAAGTGTCGCCTCGGCTTCGAAATAGCTCCGCGTCACCGGGTTCAGGGCAATCGGGAAGTTGTGGGCGCCAAGCCTTGCCAGGGCGGCACTGAGGCGCACGATGGCATTATTCGGGGTGGGGCGCGAACTGTGGCCGCCGACATCGGTCGCCTCGAGCGCGAAGTCCTGATACACCTTTTCGCCCGCCTGGATCTGCAAGGCGATCGGCCTGCCATTCTTGTCGAGTTCGCCCGTTGCGCCTTCGTTGATCGCGAACCCTGCGCTCAGTACTTCCGGCCTGGTCTGCACCAGCCAGCGCACGCTGTCGAACATGCCCGCTCCGGCAGTCTCCTCGCCGCAGGTCAGTGCGAGCTTGATATCGCGTCGCGGTTTATAGCCTTCCAGTTTGTAGCGGATGAGATTGTCGGTGAGCACCGCGGCCATCGCCTTGTCGTCACTGGCGCCGCGCGCGTAAAACCAGCCGTTCTCCTCGACCAGCTTGAACGGGTCGCGCTGCCAGTCTTCGCGCCTTGCTTCGACGACATCGATGTGCGCGAGCAGCAGGATGGGCTTCGCGGACTTGTCCGTGCCATGCAGCACGGCGATCAACGCGCCATCGTTCGGCGCCTCAGCCGGCGCGAGGATCTGCGTGTCCGCAGCCGGAAGTCCCGCTGCGAGCAGATGCTTCCGCATCGCCTCGGCCGCCTGCGTGCAATTGCCGACCGAGCGCGTCGTATTGATCTCGACCAGTTCCTTGTACAGCGCGCGAAACGCGGCTTCGTCGGCGCTCAGGCTGGTCGTCTCGGCGCTTGCCACGCCGACGACACTGCACATGGTCACGAATGTTGCGACAACGATTTTCCATCGAGCAGATACGCTCATAATGATTCCCCGGCGACCTTTTGAATATCCTGGTTCCTGGAAGGGCACAATATTGTAACGTCAGCCCACGCCATCAGGCGCCCCGGAGCGGATCTCCCATGAACGAAATCGCCGCCGCATTGCCCGCCGACGACCACTCGCTGAGCCGCTCGCTGCGCCCGCGCCACGTCACGATGATCACGATCGGGGGAATCATCGGCGCGGGCCTGTTCGTCGGCAGCAGCGCCGCGATCGCCGCGGCTGGCCCCGCCATTGTCATCACCTATGTGCTCACCGGCCTCCTGGTGCTGCTGGTCATGCGGATGCTGGGCGAGATGGCGGTCGGCATGCCACATATCCGCTCGTTCACCGAATTCGCGCGGGCGGGCCTCGGGAACTGGGCCGGGTTTTCTGTCGGCTGGCTCTACTGGTATTTCTGGGTCATCGTGGTCCCGGTCGAGGCGATCGCCGGCGCCACGATCATCCAGGGCTGGGTGCAGCTACCAACCTGGCAGATCGGGGTCGTGCTGATGGCGCTGATGACCTCGGTCAACCTGATGTCGGCCCGCGCCTACGGCGAATTCGAGTTCTGGTTCGCGTCGATCAAGGTGACTGCGATCATCGCGTTCATACTGGTCGCAGCGGCACATGCCTTCGGCTTTCGCTCGCCGACCGGGCCAACGTTCGCCAATCTGGTCGCGCACGGCGGCTTCGCACCGCACGGTGCGCTTGCAGCGCTTGCCGCGGTGACGACCGTGATTTTCTCGATGATGGGCGCGGAGATCGTGACCATCGCAGCCGTGGAATCCACCGAGCCGGCCCGCGCCGTGGCGCGGATGACCTCGTCGGTCATCGGCCGCATCCTGATCTTCTACGTCGGCTCGATCTTCATGGTCGTCAGCGTCGTGCCGTGGAATCTGGTCCAGCCCGGACAATCCCCATTCACGCTGGCGCTGGACACCATCCACATCCCTTACGCAAGCACGATCATGGCGTGGATCATCCTGACCGCGGTCCTGTCATGCCTGAACTCGGCGTTCTATGTCGCCTCGCGCGTGCTGTTCGTGCTCGCGGCGAACGGCGATGCGCCGCGCTGGCTGGTGAAGACCAACAAGCGGCACGTGCCCGCGCGGTCGGTGCTGCTGGCGAGCGTAGCTGGCTTTGCAGGCGTGATCGCGGCGATCCTGTCGCCGAGCATGGTGTTCGCGTTCCTGCTCAACGCCTCCGGGGCGCTGATCGTCTTCATCTATCTCGCAATTGCTGTCTCGCAGGTTCGTGTGCGCAGGCAGAACGAACGTGCAGGAAGACCGCCATCGGCGCTGCCGATGTGGCTGTTTCCATGGCTCAGCTACCTCGCGATCGCAGGCATGATCGCGGTGCTGATAGCGATGGCGATGACGCCGTCCCATTATGCCGAGTTCTGGACCAGCACCACGTCGGTGCTGATCGCACTTGCAGCCTACGCTTTCGCCAGCAGGAATCGCCATGTCCCTGGCCATGAGCAAACAGCGGTAATACCGTGACAGTCATTTTGGCCGGCATTGTCGCCGGGACACTGGCGACGCTGGCGCAGATGCTGTTGTGGATCGCGGTGGGCGACGATGCCTGGACGCTGCTGCTGCGCGATGCCCGGCTGACCGCCGCGCTGGTGCAGGGTAAAGCGGCGTTGCCGCCGTCCGGAGGTTTCAATGCCGGGATCATGCTGGCCGCGACGGGAATTCACTTTGCGCTTTCGGTGATGTACGCCGCGCTGCTGCTGCCGGTGGCAAAACGGTTGACTCGCGTTCCGTCGCTGCTGGCGGGAGCCGGTTTCGGTGTATTGCTGTATTTCGTCAATCTGCACGTCCTTACCGTCATTTTCCCGTGGTTTGCCGAGGCGCGCAGCGGCATCACGCTGGCGGTGCATTCCGTCTTCGGTCTGGCGGTGATGCTGACCTATCGCTGGCTTGGCGTGCATGCCCGCGCTACGGATGGGTGGACGCCCGGTTACTGACGGCGACGAGGCGCGCGTTGAGCCGCCGCGCCAGACCTTCTGCGCCCTGCTGCATCAGGATGTCGTGATTCCAGCGGAACAGCGGGCCGGCCAGCGGTGTCAGCAGGCGCATCCAGAAAGCGGTGAGGCGCACCTGCCATTCGTAGCGCGCGACCGTCAGCGCGCCTTCGCTGGTAAACGACCAGCGGCCGACGCCCTCGACGTCGCCGCAGGCGATGCCTTCCACCATCGTCAGCGGCTGCATGCGGGTCACGCGGATGTCGAAGCCAAGCCGATAGGGCAAGCGGCTTTTCCACAGGTAGCGCCGCACGCTGCCGATGCCGTCAGCATCGCCCGGCGTGAGTTCTTCCACCGTTTCGACCCCCGGCCACCATTGCGGCCACTCCAGCGAATGCTCGATAGCGTCGCACACCGCTGCGCGCGGCGCCTCGATGCTCCAGAGCGTGACAAAGCGGAATTCAGCCATGTTTAGGGATCGAACAGGCTGTCCGGGAGCGTGCCATCGATTTCAGCGTCATCCATGCGCACGGATTCGATCACGGCGTCGTTCAGGTCGCGGCTGACCACTTTGACCGGGAACAGGCTGGCCGCGTCCAGCCACAACTGGTAACGGTGCACGCCGGCGACCGTGAAATCTTTGGTGCCGGCGACTTCGATATGCCGCACGGGCCGACCTGCCAGCATTTCCGCGCCTGGCGATTTCATCTTGCCGTCTTGCCGCAGCGCCCTGACATTGTTCAGCAAGGAGCCGACGTCGGAATGATCGACGCGCTGGCCGCGCGCGTTGCGTATGAGCGGGTTGTCGGGGCGCAGGTGCAGCTCCGGGAAGCGTCCCGCTCCGAACGGCCACAGGCGCACGCGCCCTGTGGAGGGATCGTAAATCAGCACCGCGCCGGCATGCGGGCGGAAGAATTCCATGCGCACCAGCCCGGGTTTGCGATAGAAATAGCGCAGTTCCTCTTCACCTTTGGCGTGGGACGAGCGAATGGTTACGCGATAGCTTTCGACCGCGCCGAAACGCTCGATGGCGAGATCCAGTAAGTCAGCCACTTCTGCCGACAGTGCGACAGACACGTTCAGCGCACCCAGCATTATTCATTTCACCACTTCGAGAACGCCTTGCATGCCCTTGTCGCGATGGCTCTTGAAGAACAGCAGCTTGTTCTTGCAATAGAAAGGATACTTGCCGGTGGCGGTCGGCGTGAAGCGTATCTTCTTGACCTCGCTGCTGAGTTTTTCGTCCACATGGATGCCAGCCTCGGGCGCTTCGATCACCAGGCTGTGCGGCACGGTGCCTTTTTCCAGCGCCACGTCAAACTCGACCGGCACGTTCAAGCGGACGATCACGTGGTTGGGCCGAAAGAAGTAATTGCCTCCGACGACGCTGACATGCTGCACGCCGTCGGGGGCGACGACGATCTGGTGGGTTTCATCGGCCTGTGCAGGTTTTGCAGAGCTTTCTGCGGCCTGGCTGATGCCAGCGGCGCAGATTGAGCAGAACAGAACAAAAGCAGTCGCTTGCTTCATGATCCCCTCCTTCGCGCCCATGAGCCGTATGGCGTCGCTGCGCGCAAATATAACTGACGTAGCAATCATGCTACTCCTATCAATTGTAGGACCGTTCCCACAGACCCAGCCGGTCGGTTCCTATTCCGGGATCAACGGGATGTACCAAAGATGGGTTTGAGCCATGTCAGGTGCAATCCGTGCTTAAGAGCGCCCTACAAGTCGACCCCGGCCCGCGTCAGAATCAGTTGCTCGCCGCGCTTGCGGATGCGACAGGCTTCCGCTGGCAGCCGCAGGTCGAGCCGGTGAACCTGCGTGTCGGCCAGGTCCTGTGCGAATCGGGCAGCACCCCGGCATACGCGTACTTCCCGACCACCGCGATTGTGTCGCTGGTGTGCACCACGCTGGACGGCGCATTGACGGAAGTTGCGGTGGTGGGCAATGAAGGCATGGTAGGTATCCCGCTCGTCACGGGTGGTAATTCCGTGTCGAGCAAGGCCGTGGTGCACAGCTCGGGCCGGGCATACCGGCTGCGATCGCCTGTCTTGAAGAACGAACTCGCCCGCGGTGGTGAGGTTCTGCGCACGCTGTTGCGCTATACGCTGGCGGTGATTGCGCAAGTGGCGCAGACGGCGGCCTGCAATCGCCATCACACGATCGAGCAGCAGTTGTGCCGGCGCCTTCTGCTGGCGCTGGACCGGTCGCCCTCAAACGAACTGTTGATGACGCAGGAGCTGGCGTCATCGTTACTTGGCGTGCGCCGTGAAGGCGTGACCACGGTGGCGTTGCGCCTGCAGAAAGCCGGCGCGATCCGCTACAGCCGTGGGCACATCACCGTGCTCGATCGTCGTCGCCTCGAAGAGCGCGCCTGCGAGTGCTATGCGTCGGCGAGACTGGAGGCCGATCGATTGATGACGCTGCCGTCCGCTCTGGTCGCCGAGGGCCACGCCGCAGCGGCATGATGGGCGCTTTCAGTCACGAGCTGCTATCTGCAACCCTATCGGGCGGAGGACGCGACTTTCACCGCCTCGCGCCATGAGCGGGCAAGCGCCGCAGCCGAGGTCGCAATATCCTCTCGTGAGGTGCCGCGCCCGAGCGTGAGGCGGACCGAGCCGAGCGCCTCGCCTGGAGCACGGCCCATCGCGAGAACGACCGCAGACGCGCTTTCGCCTCCGGCATGACATGCCGAACCCGTGGAGGCGGCAATCTCCGGAGCGCCCGCGAGTATCGCGTTGCCGGACGCGCGTGGAAAGCGCACGTTCAAGGTATTCGGAAGGCGCAGCGTCGGGTGACCATTGAGTTCGATGCCTGGGACTTCCTCGGCGAGGCGCCGCCAAAGTTCGTCCCGAAGGCTGCGCAGGTGCGCCGCCAATGATTCCAAGTCGCGGCCGGCAATCTCACAGGCC
>JBATEA010000539.1:0-2373 GCA_049663745.1 Steroidobacteraceae bacterium
CGCCGGTGCTGAACCTGCTGCTCTCGGCTTATGGTATCGGCACGCCTGCTCACCCGGGCGTCAATGCGCTCGCCGCGCCGCAGGCGACGCTGATGGCCTCGGTCGCGAGCGGCATCTTCGGCGGCGGCCTGCCCTGGAACATGGTCGCAATCGGCGGCGTGGTCGGCGCGATCACGATCATGCTGGATGAATACCTGCGCCGCACGGGCGCGAGCTGGCGCTCGCCGGTGCTCGCGGTTGCCGTCGGCATCTACCTGCCACTCGAACTCTCGACACCGATCTTCGTCGGCGGACTGATCGCGGAACTCGCCACCCGTTGGCACAAGCGTCGGAATCCGAAGGGCGATCCCGAATTGCTGAAGCAGAACGGCCTGCTGTTCTCGGCCGGCCTGATCGCCGGTGAGGCGCTCGTCGGCGTGCTGATCGCTATCCCGATCGTTACGAGCGGCAATGCCGACGTGCTCGCGGTCGCGGATGCGATGCGGCCCGGGCAATGGGCCGGCCTTGCGGCACTCGCATTTTTCTGCTGGTGGATGCACCGTGTGGCGACGCGCGGGGCGCGCACCTGAAAAGTGGAAATGGGGACGCAACCCTTTTCGACGAAACCAGGACCGGAAAAGGGTTGCGTCCCCTTTTTCATGAATGACCGAATCTCAGGCACCGCGGATCCAGCTTGCGATCGCGCTGGCGATCACCTACCTCGTCTGGGGCTCGAGCTACTTCGCGACCAAGATCATGGTGACCGACGAGCCGCCGCTCGTCGTGGCCGGACTGCGCTTCACGGCTGCCGGCATCCTGCTGATGGCCTTCGCCTGGTGGCATAGCGGACCCCCGGTTCTCGGGCGCATCGAAATTCGGCATGTGCTGGCGATGGCCTTTTTTTCCGTCCTTTTCAGCAATGCCTGCCACGTGATCGCGATGCAGTTCGTGCAGTCGAACACGGCGGCGTTTCTCAATGCGACGCCGGCACTGTGGATCGCCTGGCTCGGCACCTTCGGCCAGCGGCGCAAGCAGCTCTCCGGCACGGCGCAGCTCGGGCTCTTCGTCGGGCTCGCCGGCGTGCTGCTGGTCCTCTCGCCGAAAGGCGGATTCCACCTCGCGGGTTTCGGCTGGCAGCTCGTGATCCTGCTCGGCTGCCTGAGCTGGTCGCTCGGCACCATTTACTACCGCAATTCGGGTGCCGTGAATCCGCCGCTGATGTTCGCCGCGCTGCAGATGCTGACGGGTGGACTGGGCCTGCTGGCTGCCGCTTTCATTGCCGGCGAATCATTCGCGTTTCACTGGACACCGCGCGGCCTCGGCGCTTTCCTGTGGCTGACGCTGATGAGTTCCTGCCTGGCCTACTCCGCCTACGCTTGGCTAACCATTCACACCTCGCCGGTCGTCGTCGGCTCCTACGGTTATGTGTGCCCGGCGGTCGCGGCACTGATCGGGTGGCTCGCCATCGGCGAAACGCTCACCTGGATCCAGATCATCGGGATGGCGGTGATACTGCTCGGCATCGCGATGGTGACGGGATACCTGAGGCCGCTGCCAAGAGCCTCTACCGCATGAAGCCCACGACTGACGCCGACAACTACGAATCCTTTTACCGGGAGTTCGATTCGCCGCGGATGCGTCAGTTCCGGCGCGCTGCCTATGGCGAGGACATCGGCCAGCATTCCTGGGCAAGCGCCGAGGAATTGCGTGGCGACATTCCATGCCTCGGCCTCTCGCGATCCAGCCGGATTCTGGACCTCGGCTGCGGACCCTGCGGACCGTTGACATTCATACTCGCCGCTGTCGGTTGCCAGGGCGTCGGCGTGGAACAGAGCGAAGCCGCACTCCAGATCGGGCGCGAGCGTGCGCTTGCATTGGGCATCGCGGACCTGCTCTCGGTGCAGGCAGCCAACCTCGATGAACCGCTGCCTTTCGAGTCCGGCTCCTTCGATGCCGCGATTTCAATCGACGTGGTGCTGCATCTTCGCGACCGTCGGGGAATGTACCGCGAAGTGGCGCGACTGCTGCGGCCGGGCGGGCGTTTCCTGGTCAGCGATGCCGGCGTGCTGACCGGCACGGTGTCGAATGAAGAGACGCGTAAGCGCAGCCTGTACGGCTTCACGCAGTTCGTGGCGCCGGGCGTGAATGAAGGCCTGCTCGAGGCCGCGGGCTTTCGGCTGCTCGAGACCGAGGATCGGACCGCGAGTGCGCTCCGGAACGCCGGCGGCCGGCTGGCCGCCATTCAGGCACATCCGGCGGAACTCGCGAAGCAGCGCGACTATCTGGAGACGGTCATCGCGCTCGCGGAGCGCGGTGCGCTGTCTCGCTTCATGTATCTCGCCGAGGTCCGTGGTCCATGACGCCGGCAGTGCCGATGCCGGACGATACGACCCC
>JBATEA010000540.1:0-3487 GCA_049663745.1 Steroidobacteraceae bacterium
GTCCTCACTCGACCTGCAGCACGGGTTTTCGCTGCAGCCGATCAACATCAACGTGCAGGTCCATCCGGGTTACGAACACGTGCTCACGGTGACGCCGAACGCGTCCGGCGAGTACTCGATCGTCTGCAACGAGTTCTGCGGGTTGGGACACCACGCGATGCTGGGAAAGATCTTCGTGGTGGACCGGTAACGGAGAGCCGCGATGACAACCACGACATTCCGCACTGACCCTTCCACCGGACTCAAGATCGACCTGAATGCCCAGGCGCTGATCAAGGCCAATGCCGTCGCGGCCGTCATATTCCTCGCCATCGGCGGCACGTTCGGCCTGTCGGTCGCGCTGACGCGCTGGCCCGCCGTCCACCTGCTGCCGGCCGACTGGTTCTACCTGGCGCTGACGGCGCACGGGCTGGACGTGCTGCTGCTGTGGATCATCTTTTTCGAGATCGCCCTGCTCTATTTCTCGTCCGCGATCCTGCTGAACTCGCGTATCGCGGCGCCGCGCTGGGCCTGGGCCGGGTTCGGGCTGATGCTGGTCGGCGGCCTGATCACGAACATCGCCGTGCTGCAGGGGCAGTCGACCGTGATGTTCACTTCGTACCCGCCGTTGATGGCGGCGCAGCACTTCTACCTGGGCCTGATCCTGTTCGCGGTCGGCGCGCTGATCGGCTGCGGCGTCTTCTTCGGCACCCTGGTGATCGCGCGGGACGAGAGGACTTATACCGGCTCGATTCCGCTGGTGACGTTCGGCGCGCTGACCGCGGCGATCATCGCGGTATTCACGCTCGCCTCCGGCGCGATCATCCTGATCCCGACCTGGCTCTGGTCCATCGGCCTCGTCAGCCACATCGACCCGCTGATGTACAAGCTCGTCTGGTGGGCGATGGGGCACTCGTCGCAGCAGATCAACGTGTCAGCGCACGTCGCGATCTGGTACGCGATCATCGCCATGTTGTTTGGCGCCAAGCCGCTGTCTGAAAAAGTCAGCCGCGCGGCATTCCTGCTCTACATCCTGTTCCTGCAGCTCGCGAGTGCGCACCACCTGCTGGTGGAGCCGGGCCTGAGCTCGGAATGGAAGGTCTTCAATACGAGCTACGCGATGTACCTGGCCGTGCTCGGCAGCATGATCCACGGCCTGACCGTGCCGGGCTCCATGGAAGCGGCGCAGCGCGCCCGCGGCTTCAACAAAGGCATCTTCCAGTGGCTGCGGAAAGCGCCCTGGGGAAATCCGGCATTCGCCGGCATGTTCCTGTCGCTGGTGATGTTCGGCTTCCTGGGCGGCATCTCGGGCGTCGTGATGGGCACGGCACAGATCAACATCATCATGCACAACACGCTTTACGTGCCGGGGCACTTCCACGGGACCGTGGTGGCCGGCTCGACGCTCGCGTTCATGGCGATGACCTACCTGCTGATTCCGGTCGTCTTCCAGCGGGAAGTGGCGTTCCCGAAACTGGCGCGGTGGCAGCCCTATGTCTTCGGGCTGGGCGCCGCCGGTATTTCGCTCTTCATGATGGGGGCGGGGACGCTCGGCGTGTCGCGGCGGCACTGGGACATCACGTTCACGACCGCGCCATTCGAGTTCAATTATCCGCCGACGGCATTCCTGATGATGGCGCTCAATGGCATTTCGGCCATTGCCGCGGCGATCGGTGGCCTGATGTTCATCGTGATCGTCGTAAAATCGGTGTTCTTCGGCAAGCCGTTGCTCGGCAAGGTCACGCTGACCGCGCCATCCGGGCCGCCGCTCTCGGGCGCGGTCGCTTCCTACGGCAGCGCGGGGACGCTGCGCATTCCCGGGACGATCGTGCTGGTCGGCATATTCCTCACGGCATTCGTGCTCTATTATTTCGTCAACTGGAAGTACCTCTCCGAAATCTGGCCGATGCGGTAGGAGAGTGTCGTGTCGTACGTGGCAGCCTGATGCGATGCCGGCTGGCAGCTGTAATGGCCTGCGCCTCCATGCTCCTTGCGGGCATCGCATACGCTTCGGGTCCGGATCCCGCTCCGCCGGCTTTTGACGCGCGCGTCGCTTTGCAGGCGAGCCAGGACGCGATCGGCCGCTCGCTGCCGCTCGATCTCGCTTTCACCGACCAGGACGGCCGGCGGCGCACGCTCGGGGAGTTTCGCGGCAAGCCGCTGATCATCAGCCCGGTCTACACCAGTTGTTTTGGCGTCTGCCCGACGACCACGACTTACCTTCGGCAGGTCGTCGACATGTCGCGCGCCGTGCTCGGGCCCGACTCGTTCGCGGTGCTGACCATCGGTTTTGACGCGGTCAACGACACGCCCGGGCGGATGCGCGAGTTTGCAAGCGCGCGCGGCGTCCACACGTCCGGCTGGGTGTTCGGTGCAGCTGATGCCGGGACCATCCGGCTGCTGCTGGACCGGGTCGGATTCACGTACGTGCCGAGCCCGCGCGGTTTCGACCACATGGTCCAGGCAACCGTCGTCGACGGCTCGGGCACGGTGTACCGCCAGGTCTACGGACAGGATTTCCAGCCGCAGCTGCTCGTCGACCCGCTGAAGCGGCTGGCTCTCGGGCAGGCGGCCCGCGAGGATACGCTGGCTGCCATGATCGAGGGCGTGCGCCTGTTCTGCACCGTCTACGACCCGGCGAGCGGCCGCTATCGGTTCGACTGGTCGATCGCGCTCAGCTTTGCGATCGGCGTGATGTGCTTTGCGGCTGTCGCCACTTTCCTCTGGCGCAGCTGGCGCCAGTCATCGTGACCCTGAATCCCAGGCGGTGGCTGCGCGCGGCGTTCGACGCGCTCGAAGGGATCTGCTCGCGCGTATTCACGGCGCCGTGGAATCCGCTGCTGCAGCTCGGCTCGCTCGGCTGGTTCTTCTACTGGGTGGTCGCGGTCAGCGGCATCTACCTGTACGTCTTTTTCGACACCGGCATCACGCGCGCCTACGACTCGGTCGAGGCGATCACGCAGGGACAAGCGTGGCTCGGCGGCGTACTGCGAAGCCTTCACCGCTATGCCTCCGACGGCCTGGTCGCCATGGTGCTGATCCACATGCTGCACGAGTTCGCGCTGGACCGCATCAGCGGCAAGCGCTGGTTCGCCTGGATCACGGGACTGCCGCTGCTCGGTCTCGTGTATGTGAGCGGCATCACCGGCTACTGGCTCGTGTGGGACGCGGCGGCGCAGTATGTCGCGGTGACGAGCGGCGAGCTGCTCGACGTGCTGCCCCTGTTCGGTGAGCCCATCTCGCGCAATTTCGTCAACGAAGTCTCGCTGTCGAGCCGATTCTTCACGTTGATGTCGTTCATGCACATCGCCGCGCCGTTGCTGTTGCTGCTCTTCATGTGGATCCACATTCACCGGCACGCGGCAGCAAGGGTGCAGCCGGCGCGGGGACTCGGCATCCTCGTGGTCGTATCGCTGCTGGCGCTCGCACTCGTCGTGCCCGCAGTGAGCCAGGTACGCGCCAACCTGGATCTCGTGCCGGCCGTCATCGGCCTCGACTGGTTCTACCT
>JBATEA010000541.1:0-7102 GCA_049663745.1 Steroidobacteraceae bacterium
CATCAGTACCCACGGCTGACTTTCTACCGGGGCTCGCGCAAGCCTGCGGGGCGGCTGTTCGGCCCCTATCCGAGCGCGAGCGCAATGCACGAGACGCTGAACCAGCTGCACAAGCTGTTCCGGATCCGCAGCTGCAAGGACAGCTATTTCGCCAATCGCTCGCGGCCATGCCTGGAGTACCAGATCGGCCGCTGCTCCGCGCCTTGCACCGGCCTGATCGGCGAGGAGGCCTATTCCCGCGACGTGCAGTCGGCGGTCGAGGTCCTCGAAGGCCGGGCCGCTGACGTGACTGCACGGATCGGCCGCGAGATGGACCAGGCCGCCGAAGGACTCGACTACGAACGCGCTGCCGTGCTCAGGGACCAGCTGGCCGCGCTCACCGACGTCCAGTCGCGGCAGATCGTCAGCCGGGTGCGCGGCGTCAAGGACACCGACGTGATCGCCGTGGCGGAGGCGGGCGGCGAATTCTGCATCTCGCTGATGTTCATCCGCGGCGGCCAGGTGCTCGGCACTTCGGCCTTCCATCCACGCGCCCCGATCAGCGAGGCGCCGGAAGTCCTCTCATCCTTCCTCGGCCAGCACTACCTCGAGCGCGACCCGCCGCCGCGCATCCTGCTGTCCCACAACATCGACGATGCCGAGGCGCTCGCCGAATCGCTGACCGCAAGGGCGGGCCGGCGGGTGCGGATCAGTCGCGCGACACGCGGGTTGCCGCAGCGCTGGGTGCAGCTCGCAAAGCAAAACGCCGAAAACGAATTGCGCATGCGACGCGCGAGCCAGGCGAGCCTCACGGAACAGTTTGCGGAACTGGGCACATTCCTGGGCCTGGCGACACCGCCCGAGCGCATCGAGTGCTTCGATGTCAGCCACACGCAGGGCGAGGCGACCATCGCATCCTGCGTCGTTTTCGGCCCAGCGGGTCCGATAAAGGCCGAATACCGCCGCTACAACATCGAGCAGGTCGAGCGTGGCGACGACTACGGCGCCATGCGCCAGGCATTGACCCGCCGCTACCGACGGCGGAAACAGGAAGCAGCGCCATTGCCCGACTTTTTGCTGCTCGACGGCGGCGCGGGCCAGCTCGCGGAGGCGGCGCGCGTGCTCGTCGAATTGTCGCTCACGATTCCCGCCGTTGCGGGCGTCGCGAAGGGCGCCGATCGGCGCGCCGGACAGGAGCGCATCTTCTTGTTGGGGCGGAACCCGGCCTCTATACTGCCGCCGGACTCGAAGGCGCTGCACCTGATCCAGCGCGTGCGTGACGAGGCGCACCGCTTCGCGATCAGCGGCCATCGCAGGAACCGGGCGCGGTCGCGGCAGACTTCGATGCTCGAGGCAGTCGCAGGCCTCGGACCGGCGAGGCGCCGGGCGCTGCTGAAGCAGTTCGGCGGCCTGCAGGGCGTGCTGCGCGCCGGGACAGAGGACCTCGCGCGAGTGCCCGGCATCGGCCCGGCGCTCGCGCTGACGATCTTCGAGCATTTGCACCCTGGAGCCGGATGACCAATCCCTACACCATCCCGAACCTGCTGACCGGGCTCCGGATCGCGCTGATTCCGGTGATCGTCGGGCTGTTCTACCTGCCGTACCACTGGTCGGACATGGCGAGCGGCCTCTTGTTCGCAGTGGTCGGCATCACCGACGCCTTCGACGGCTACTTCGCGCGCAAGCTTGGCCAGGTTTCGCGCCTCGGTGCCTTCCTGGACCCCGTCGCCGACAAGCTGATCGTCGTGACGGCGCTGGTGCTGATCGTCAGCAAGAATCCGGTCTGGTACGTCACGCTCACGGCGGCCGTGATCATCGGCCGCGAGATCGCGATTTCGGCGCTGCGCGAATGGATGGCGGAAATCGGCGCGCGGCACAAGATGCAAGTGTCCGGCATCGCGAAGTTCAAGACCATCGTTCAGATCACCGGCCTGTCGATGATGCTGTTCCAGCAGGACCTGCTGACGCTCCCGATCTATCGCTTTGGGCTCGCGCTGACGATCATGGCGGCCGTGCTGACTTTGTGGTCGATGGTGGCCTACTTGCGTGCCGCCTGGCCCGAACTGCGGGGATTCCGGCAAACTTGACAGCCCGGACCCTGCTCCTAAAATGACCGCCCCTGCGGGAATAGCTCAGTTGGTAGAGCGCAACCTTGCCAAGGTTGAGGTCGCGAGTTCGAGCCTCGTTTCCCGCTCAAGATTTCACTGAAACCCCGGGGACGCCATTCCGGGGTTTCGTGTTTAATGCCCCCGAAGGCTAGGTGGCAGAGTGGTCATGCAGCGGCCTGCAAAGCCGTGTACGCCGGTTCGATTCCGACCCTAGCCTCCAATCGCCAGGAATCGCCAGACGCTGCGCGTGTCGGTAGACACGGCGAATCCGAATGACTGGACGCAGTTGAAAGTCCAGGAGCGGGCTTTTCCCGGCAGGACCCGAACTTCCGCGTGAATCGAAAGCGGCCGGAGAGGGAGGGCAGGGATCAGGCTCGATGTTCGATCAACGATATCAGACTTGCTGAATATCGATATATGTAGTATTGTTTATCGATATTACGACTCATTGGAGTGCAATTCTGATGTCACGCTCATACTCCGCCGCGCTGCCGATCGCGCACGTCGTGCTGCGGATCCTCGTGGTCCTGAACTGGCTGTTCGGCGCCGCGATCCTCGCTCTGCTGGTCGTCATGCCCAACGAGCAATGGATCATGGCCGCTTTCAAGCTCTCTCCTTCGCCTGAGGCAGAGCGGCTGGTCATGGGCATGCGCGCGATCGCCGTGCTCGGCCTCGCCGTGATTCCGCTGAACCATGTCGTCCTCAAGCGGCTGCTTGCAATCGTCGAATCGGTTCGCGCAGGCGCACCGTTCGTCGCTGCAAACGCGCACCGTCTGCAGGCGATCGCCTGGGCGTTGCTCGCGCTGCAGCTTCTCAGCATCGTCATCGGCGCGATCGCCAAGATCCTCTCGACTCCGGCGCATCCGCTCAATTTCGATGCCGGTTTTTCGATCGCCGGCTGGCTCGCCGTACTCCTCACGTTCGTGCTGGCCCGAGTGTTTGCGGAAGGCGCGCTCATGCGCGAAGACCTCGAAAGGACGGTGTGACATGGCGATTGCCGTCAAGCTCGACGATCTCCTCCACGATCGGCGAATGACACTGACCGGGCTCGCGGATCGCATCGGAATCACGCTGGCCAACCTGTCGATCCTCAAGACCGGCAAGGCGCGCGCGATCCGATTCTCGACGCTCGATGCGATCTGCAACGTGCTCGCCTGCCAGCCCGGCGACATCCTCCGGTTCGAGCCCGACGAGGCGGAACAGGAGCGGCCGCGCGCCGCGCCGCGGCGGAGCGCCTCGCGATGAACCCGGTCCCGCAGCCCGCACTCATCCATGCCGCAGGCGGCGCTGCACGTCGATGAACAGCCACAAGACCGCGCCAGTGACGGCGAATGCCGATCCGCTGGTGAGCGTTGGCAGCCAGCCGAAGCGGTCAAGCATGATCCCGATGACTGGCGCGAGAAATCCGGCGGCATTGCCGCCGGTATTCACGACCCCATACGCCGTTGCGGCATGCGGTCCGCCGGTGTAGGTCGAGGCGGCTGCGAATGATCCTTCGGTGAACTGGGTGAATCCGAAGCACAACGACAACAGTCCGACGGCCATGTACGGATTGATCGAGTAAACGCCCGCCACGAGGAACACGGCCACCAGGATCAGACCGGTCATCGCCGTCAGCCGGCATCCCCAACGCGCCCCGATCAGGCGGCACAACCGGTCGCAGGTGAATCCGCCGGCCACAGCGAGCGCTGCGCCCGTGGCGAACGGCAGGACGTACAGGAATCCGCTCTCCAGCAACGTGAACCCGCGTTCTTCAACGAGGTAGGTGAACAGCCACTGGGAAAACATGTAGAAGACCACGTTCATGCAGAAGTAGCTGGCGGCGAGCAGCAGCACGTCGCGTCGCGCCAGCACTTCGAGCCAGTGCCCGGCCGCGGCTGGATCCGTGAATGCCGGGTCGCGATCGCGGTCGATCAACTCAATTTCGTCGCGCGTGATCGCCCGGTGCTCGGCCGGCCTGTCGCGCCCGTACCAGTACCACCAGGCCCCGGCCAGCAGGCCGAGCGGCGACAGGATATAGAACGACTCGCGCCAGCCGTAGCGGATGATCAGGAGCGTCACGATCGGCCCGATGGCCGCCTGGCCCAGCGTCAGCCCTGCGCTGGACAGGGCATTCGGCAACGCCCAGCTGCCGGAGGGAAACCAGCGCGCAAAGGCGCCTGTCATCACCGGATAAATTGGCGCATTCGCCAAGCCCATCAGGAATCGGACCACGATCAACGAGACCATGGCCCCGGTCGCAGAAGCTGCCATCAAAGAGGGCGCAAATCCCGTCAGCCAGGTGAGTACGCCCCAGGTGACCGCGATGACCGCCATCGCGCGGCGTGGTCCATACACCGAGCCGAATACGCCGCCAGGAATCTGGAACAGCGTATAGCTGATGTTGAAGCTGCCGAGAATCCAGCCGATGTCTTCGCTGCTGAATCCGAATTCCTGCCGGATGCTCGGAATTGCGACCGAAATGTTGTTGCGCAACAGGTAATTGACGAAACTGAGCGCGATCAACACCCCGAGGATGCGATATCGCACCGGCATGAAACGCAGCTTGATCATGGACACCTCAGGCCGCCGCCGGCTTGCGCAGATCGCGGTCGCGCCTCAGGTCGCGGAGAATTCGATGCGCGGCGTTGTAGCCCGGCGCGCCGGTCACGCCGCCGCCCGGATGGGTGCCGGCGCCGCAAAGGTATAGCGCGCGCAGCGGCGTCGCGTAGCGCGCATGGGCCGGCAGGGGGCGCATGAAAAAGAGTTGATCCAGGCGCAGGTCGCCGTGAAAGATGTTGCCCTCGGTGATCCCGAAGACGGATTCCAGGTCCTGTGGCGTATACAGGCGGCTCGCGACCAGCGCCCGGTTGACGGCAGGCACCGAGCCCCCGATCTGCCGGAGCAGCTGCCGGTGCAGGCGGTCGCGCTCCACGCGCCAGCTGGAATCGCTGAATCGCCAGGGCAGGTATTGCACGAAGCAGGTCATCACGTGGCGGCCCGGCGGCGCCAGTGACGGGTCGATCAACGACGGCACGAGGCAGTCGATCCAGAGCGGGTCCGCAATTTTTCCCTGGCGCGCCTGTTCGTAGCATCTCTGGGCGCCTTCGAGCCAGGGGACCAGCGTGAACTGCGCGCGCTGCAAGGCATCGGCAGCCGGGTCGCCACCATTGAGCCGCGGTTCCTCCGCGAGCACCAGGTTGAGCTTCGCGCAGGGCCCGTCCATCTTGATCCCGCGAACCGCCGCGAGGAAATCGGGGTCGAGTTCGCCGTCAGGAACAAGGCCCAGCAAGGTCCGCTTGGGGTCGGCATTCGACACGATGATATTCGCGCTGATCTCGGTGCCGTCGTCCAGCACGACCGCCTGCGCCCGGCCGGCGCGCACGACGATCTCCTTGACGGGAGCATTCGTCCGCAGCACCACGCCCTTGGCGCTGCAGGCCGCGGCCATCGCCTGGGTGATCGCGCCCATGCCGCCCAGCACGTGACCGACGAAACCCTGCTTCGCCTCGGGCCCGCCGCCCAGCAGGTGGAACAGGAGGCCAAACAACGTGCCGGCATCGTAGGGGCCGCCGTGTTTGCCGTAGAGACTGTTGGCCAGCACCAGGGATTTCAGGTGTGGCGATTGCAGCGAGCGATCGAGGAATTCGCCCAGGCTGCCAGTCGTGAAGGCGACGAGATCCGCAAGCTCGGCCCCGCGCAGGCGCCGGAATCGGAATGCGTAGCGCAGCAACTCGCCTAATCCGGAGATGCCGCCGCGATGCAGGTCCGGTGGCGCCTGCATGAAGAGGGGTTCCACGTGCCTGGCCAGGCCCTCGAGCCGGTTGCCGAGTGACAGGAAGCGCTCGCAGTCTGCCGGGGCGAATCCGCGCAGAAATTGCCGCATCCGCTCGCGATCGCTCCACCACGGCAACACGATGCCATCAGGCGTCACGGCCTGGACTGTCGGCTCGGCCGCGACCATGCGCAGGCCCCGCCGGTCGAGCTCAAGGTCCCGGATGATCTCGGGGCGCAGCATGCTCGCCATGTATGCGGCCGTCGAGACGCGGCATCCGGGAGCGGCAATGGAATCGATTTCCTCGGTGACACAACAACCACCGAGGATTTCACGCCGCTCGAGCAGCAGCGTATTGAGTCCGGCGCGCGCCAGATAGAATGCGGCCGTCAGGCCGTTGTGCCCACCGCCGATGACGACGACGTCGTAGCGCCTGTCAGCCGTCACAGGGCGGGGCCCGGACGAATGGGAGATCCGTCGAAGAAACGGCTCAGGCGGAATGCGGTGACTTCGTCCCGATCCGCCCTGCCGCGAACCATGTCGGCGATCAGCTTGCCCGCTCCCGGGCCGATGCCAAACCCATGGCCGCTGAATCCCGTCGCAATGACGAATCCTTCAAGTTCTTCGGCGCCCGAGATGATCGGCAACACGTCCGGCGAAGTCTCGATCATTCCACCCCAGGATTCAACGAATGGCGCATCAGCGATCTCCGGAAACCAATCTTGCAAAGCTGCTCGCATCTGTGCGAGCACGCGGGCCTCCGGCGCAGGTTCCAGGATTCTCCGTCGCTCGAACGGGGAGGGCGCATCGAGTGGCCATCGTGCCGGCTCTGCCAGGGCCTCGAAGAATTCGCGCCCTAACTTCAGGCGCAGCGACTTGTGACCCTGCCGGAGCGCCGGCAGGAATTTCGTGGCAAACCGGAATGTGTCTGGCGTCAGCGAATGGAGGCTGGAACTGCCATGCGCAACCGTGTAGCCGCCATCGATGCGGCGCCGGATCGCAATACGCGGCGACCAGGCTTCACCGTCGAGGAGCTGCGTCGCGGGCGCGGTTCGTGCGACCGTACCGAGGACCGTCAACTGCGGCACCGTGATGCCGAGCGAACGGCAGAACATGCGTGTCCACGCGCCGCCGGCACAGACAACGACAGGCGCGCGCACGGCGCCCTGTTCCGTGATCACGGACTGCACGCGACCGGCGGCGCGCTCGATGCCGCGGACAGCGCATTGACTGAAAATGTGGGCGCCGGCGCGCTCGGCGC
>JBATEA010000542.1:0-4848 GCA_049663745.1 Steroidobacteraceae bacterium
GAAGTACGGCCGCAGCGTCGAGGACAGCGACAATACGGCTCAGGACATGCTGATCAATATCCTGCTGGCCGTGGTGCTGATCTACCTGGTCATGGCCTCGCTGTTCGAGTCGCTGCTGTATCCGATCTCGATCATCACGTCGATCGTGTTCGCGATCGTCGGCGTGTTCTGGGGCCTGACGATCAGCGCGACGCCGTTGACCTTCATGGCCATGCTCGGGATCATGATTCTGATAGGCGTCATCGTGAACATCGGCATCGTGCTGATCGCGCACGTCATCGACCTGCGCAACGAGGGCATGAGCCGGCACGACGCGATTCTCGAGGCGGCGCGCCATCGCCTGCGGCCGATCCTGATGACGTCGCTGGTCACGCTGCTCGCGATGCTGCCGCTCGCGGCGGGTGACACGCAGATCGGCGGCGACGGTCCGGCTTATTACCCGATGGCGCGCGCGCTGATGTCGGGGTTGTTCTTCGGCAGCGCCACGTCGCTGTTCTTCGTGCCGCTGTTCTACGTGTGGCTCGACGACCTGAACAACTGGCGGCGCCGGATCGGGTCGTTCGCACGCGACGGGGCGCCGGTGCCCGCGGAATCCTAGCGCAGCAGGACCTTGTAGACGTCCCAGTAATCGTCGACGAGAACATTGGCGTCGGGCACGCCGCCGCTTGCGGCCGGCGGCAGTGAAGCCGGCTGCGGTACGGTTTCGTTCGGGGAGCGCCAAGTCGCGCCGCTCCCCATCTTGTCCGTGCGCTTCTTGATCTCGGCCAGGATCCCGTCCTGCGACTTTACCTGCGCAACGGCGGCCGCGATCTCCTTGAGCCGGCCCAGGCAGGACTCCAGGCTGCCGTGCCTGGCGCTTTCAACGCTGCGGTTATTCGCAAGCCGCGAATCCATTGCGAGGCCCGAGACCGCCAGCCGTGCGTACAGGATCTGCGCATAGGCGATGACTGCCAGATTGACCATCCGGCGGCCCTCGATCGTCAGTCCCGGGAACTCCGGCCAGGGCTCCTTCTCGATCGTGCGATGCGCCTCGCGCATGTCATCGAGCTGCCGCTCGGCGACCACGCAACGCTCGCGCTGCGCGATGATTTCCATCGCCAGCTCGCGACGCCGGAAGTAGTGCCAGAACCCCTTTAGCTTCGCCATGCGCTCCTCGCGCTGGCGCAGCCGCTCGCGCTCCGCGTCCGCGACTTCCTGGGCCTGGCGCAGCCGGTCATCCGCGACCTTGAGCCGCTCATTGCGGTCCTGCTGGAATTCCTCGAGCTGCTGCTTGCGCTCGCGATCCTGTTTCTGGCGCTTCAGGTCTGCGGCGAATGTCTCGAGCTGTTCGCGGCACGCGCGCCATAGCGATTTCAGGCCGAAGTGCACGAGCGCGTCGTGGCCGCGCTCCGGGTTGCCCAGCAGCACTTCCAGCTGCTCGAGCTGCTGCTGCAGGCGACCATTCGCGTTCTCCTGCTGTTTCAGCTTGTTGCGCAGGTTGTGCAGCTGGTCGTCCAGCGCCTGCAGCTCCTTCTTGAGCTCGGCGCGGTTCCAGAACAGTTTGAGCAGGCGCTCCTCTTCGAGCGGATCGGGCTTGCCGATCGCCGGCAGCTTCAGCTGCGACCACTTGTCCGGAAGGGTGACGGCCATGCAAGCGGTCCCGGATCAATCCCGTGGCGAGAATCGGTGGCCGGTACCGGCGCAGTACTCCAGCCACTTGTTCAGCAGCATGTTGCAGGACCAGCGACGGTCGCCGTCGCGCGGAATGCCGGCAGACAGTCTCCGCAGTCGTGGATGAGCGGGCTCGACCGAGGTTGCGCGCGCCTCGGCAAGGCGCGCGTCGTGGTAAACGCGGATCTCGAGCCCCGGATCGCGCACCTGGCCGCCCAGTTCGTCGAACAGGTACGACATGCCGAGCGTCGTCGTGTAGCGACACTGCTCGACGACCGACAGCTCGAGCGCCGGCTCCCCTGCGACAATTGACCGCATGGAACCCGACACGCGCCTCAGGTCCGGGACCAGCCATCCAAAGCGTATGAAGTTGCTTTCATACAGCGTCATCAGGCTCACGAATGACCGCGGCCGGGCACGCCAGGACACTGCGCAGAGATGATCCGAGATCATGAATTTGACTATATCACACGCTTATTTGCCCATTTCCCGCGCGAATCGTGCTGTTTGTCACGAAACGCATCACGGGCGCACGCGCCGGGGGATCGACAGGCGCTCGAGCACGCGGCTGGCAATCTCCTCGATCGAGCAATCGGTGGTTTCGAGAGACGGAATGCCGTGGCGCTCGAAAAGTTGCTCGGCGGCACGCACTTCGTAGGTGCACTGTTGCAATGACGAGTAGCGGCTGTCGGGCCGCCGCTCCTGGCGGATCTGCTGCAGGCGATCCGGCTGGATCGTGAGGCCGAACAGTTTCCGGCGATACGGCAGGACGGCTGCCGGCAGCCGGCCGCCGTCGAGGTCGTCCTCGGTCAGCGGGTAGTTCGCCGCATGCGTGGCATATTGCAGCGCCATGTAGACGCAGGTCGGCGTCTTGCCCGAGCGCGAAACTCCCAACAGGATCAAGTCCGCGCGCTCGTAATCCCCCGTCTGCGCCCCATCGTCGTTCGCAAGCGCAAAGTTCGTCGCATTGATGCGTAGCGTGTAGGCCGTGAGATCCGTCATGCCGTGGGCGCGACCAAGCACGTGGGCCGACGGCTGGCCGAACTCCTGCTCGAGCGGGTCGAGGAAGGCGGCAAAGAAGTCGAGGAACACGCAATCAGCGCGGCGCACGGCGTCGCGGACGTTGTTGTTGACGAATGTCGCAAAGACGACCGGCCGGACGCCCTCTTCGCGCGCCGCCTGGTCGATCTTTCCGACCGCCTCCCGCGCCTTGTCAATCGTGGTTATGAATGGCAAAGTGACCGGCCTGAAATCCACGCCATCGAACTGCGTCAGCAGGCTGTGCCCCATCGTCTCGGCAGTCACGCCGGTCTGGTCGGACACGAAGAAGACGGTTCGTCGCTGTTTCATGACGGGTTCTTCCGTGGGCCGTCCGGCCGCGCGGCCTGAATCGCAGTGCCGGTGATCGTAGCAGGTGCCAGTAGCGCGAGGATCAGGCTTGACCGGATATACAAGACCATTCAGGGATTTCGGCCTCGCGGACATCGGCATCGTCGGCGGCAAGAATGCGTCGCTTGGCGAGATGATCGGCAGGCTCGGCGGCGCCGGCGTCAGGGTGCCGGACGGATTCGCAACCACTGCACAGGCGTATCGCGACTTCCTCGCCCAGGGCGGCCTTGACGTAAGCATCCGCTCCTTGCTCGAGGGGCTCGATGTCGACGACGTGGCGCGGCTCGCGGATGTCGGCGCGCGCATCCGCAGTCTGATTCTAGACACGCCGTTCCCGCCCCGCCTGCAGCAGGAAGTCCTCGAGGCCTGCAAATCCCTGGAAGGCGGCGGCGACACCGCGGTCGCAGTCCGCTCCTCGGCGACCGCCGAGGACCTGCCCGGCGCGTCATTTGCCGGCCAGCAGGAAACCTTCCTGAATGTGCGCGGCCCCCAGTCCGTGCTCGCCGCGATGCTCCAGGTCTACGCATCGCTCTACAACGACCGCGCCATCGCCTACCGTGTGCACCAGGGATTTGATCACGGCCTGGTCGCGCTCTCCGTCGGCGTGCAGCACATGGTCCGCAGCGACCTCGGCGCCAGCGGCGTGATATTCACGCTCGACACCGAATCCGGTTTCCGCGACCTCGTCCTGATCACGGCCGCATGGGGCCTCGGGGAAATGGTCGTGCAGGGCACCGTCAATCCGGACGAGTTCTACGTCTACAAGCCTGCGCTGCGAGCCGGCAAGCGCTCGATCATCCGCCGCACGCTCGGCTCCAAGGCGTCGAAGATGATCTACGCGCGCAATCCCGCCCCCGGGCGCTGGATCGAAACGGTCGATGTCGCAGCGGCCGACCGCACCCGGTTCTGCATCACCGACGCCGATGCGCAGGAACTGGCGCGGCAGGCCCTCGTGATTGAGAGCCATTACGGCTGCCCGATGGATATCGAGTGGGGAAAGGACGGCGAGACGGGCGAGATCTTCGTGCTGCAGGCGCGGCCCGAAACAGTCCAGAGCAAGAGCGGGCGCTCGATACAGCGCTACACGTTGAAGGGCCGCTCCGCCGTGCTTGCCCGCGGCCGCGCGATCGGCCAGCGCATCGGCGCCGGAGCCGCACGCATCATCACGAGCGCGCGGGAAATATCGCGTGTCCAGCCCGGCGACGTGCTCGTCTCCGACATGACCGATCCGGACTGGGAGCCGGTCATGAAGCGCGCCTCGGCGATCGTGACCAATCGCGGGGGCAGGACCTGCCACGCCGCCATCATCGCGCGCGAGCTCGGCATACCCGCAGTGGTCGGCTGCGTCAACGCGACCGCCAGGATCAAGGACGGCCAGCCCGTGACGGTCTCGTGCGCCGAGGGCGACACCGGCGTCGTCTACGAAGGGCAACTTGATTTCGAGCGGCAACAGGTCGAACTGGACGCACTGCCGACGCCGCCGGTCCGGATCATGATGAACGTGGGGAATCCGGACCGCGCCTTCGACTTTGCGTCGATCCCGAATCACGGCGTCGGCCTGGCGCGCCTCGAGTTCATCATCAACCGCATGATCGGCGTGCATCCGCGCGCGCTGCTGGAATTCGGCAAGCTGGAGCCGGGCCTGCAGGAACAGATACGAATGCAGATGGCAGGCTGCGATGATCCGGTCGAGTTCTTTGTCGAGAAGCTGGCTGAGGGAATTGCCTGCATTGCCGCGGCATTTGCGCCGCAGCCGGTGGTCGTGCGCCTGTCCGATTTCAAGTCGAATGAATACGCCAACCTGCTCGG
>JBATEA010000543.1:0-8937 GCA_049663745.1 Steroidobacteraceae bacterium
ACGCAGTTCAAGGACCTGGTAGCCGAGTCCTACGGCGAGGGCGTGTTCTGACCCCGGTGATCCGCGCCGTCATCGACACGGCAGCGCTGCGCCACAACCTCGATCGCGTCCGCGAATTCGCGCCCGCGAGCAAAGTGCTTGCGGTACTGAAAGCCAATGCCTACGGCCATGGCATGCTGGCCGCGGCGTCCGCACTCGCGGCTGCGGATGGCTTCGCCGTCGCGCGGCTCACCGAGGCGGTCACCCTGCGCGCGGCGGGTCATACGCATCGCGTCGTCCTGCTGGAAGGCGTTCAGGACGCCCTGCAGCTGCGCGCAGCCGCCGACAACGACATCGAACTGGTCGTGCACCAGCCGGAGCAGATCGAACTGCTGGAGGGCTGGCAGGGTGCGCATTCGTTCCGCATATGGCTGAAAATCGACACTGGCATGGGTCGCCTCGGATTCCGGCCCGCAGCCGTGCCGGCAGCGCTCGAGCGCCTCGCGGCCTGCAGGGCCGCGCGGCGGCCGTTCGTGTTGATGACCCACCTGGCCGAGGCGGAATTGCGCAACAACGAGCGGACCCGCGCCCAGCTCGAGTGCTTCGAGCGCAGCACCGCGGGCCAGCCGGGCGAGCGCAGCATCGCCAATTCGGCCGGTCTTGCGGGGTGGCCGGCGTCGCGGACCGACTGGGTCAGGCCGGGGCTGATGCTGTACGGGATCTCGCCATTCGCAGGTGTCACGGGCATCGAACTCGGATTGCGCCCCGCGATGACGCTGGAGAGCCGCGTGATCGCGGTCCGGGAGATATCAGCCGGCGATCGAGTCGGCTATGGGGGAACCTGGACAGCCGGGCGCGCGACGCGCATGGCGGTCGTCGCAGCGGGCTATGGGGACGGCTACATGCGCAACACCGCGAACGGCACGCCGGTCCTCGTCAATGCGCGGCAGGCGCCGCTCATCGGCCGCGTCTCGATGGACATGCTCACGGTCGATGTCACGGAGCTGCCGCCGGTCGCGATCGGCGATCCGGTCACCCTGTGGGGAAACGGCGTGCCGGTCGAGACCGTGGCCGCGGCGGCGGGCACCATCGCCTACGAACTGGTATGCCGCGTCGGTCAACGCGTGCACATCGACGTGCGTTGAGCGGTTCATGAGGATCCTGGTCACCGGCTCATCCGGCCGGATCGGCGGCGCGATCGCCGCACGGCTCTCGCTGCGTCACCGGGTCACCGGACTCGACCTGAAGGCCGGGCCGATGACGTCGGTCTTCGGGGACATCCGCGATTCGCAGTTGCTGGCCACGGCCTGCACCGGTATCGACGCCGTGATCCACACGGCTTCGCTGCACGCGCCCGACCTTGGAATCCGCGCGGCGCGGGAATTCCGCGAAGTCAATGTCGAGGGAACGCAGAGACTGCTGTCCGCGTGCGGAGAAGCCGGCGTCCGGCGCTTCGTCTATACGAGCACGACTTCGCTCTACGGCCGCGCCCTGATGCCTGCCGCAGGAGAAGCCGTATGGGTCACGGAAGGACTGCGGCCGGAGCCGCGCGACATCTACGACGAAACCAAGCTCGCGGCCGAGCAGGCCTGCGCGGAGGCCGCGCGGACGGGCATGACCTGCATCAGCCTAAGGATGTCGCGCTGCTTTCCCGAGCATCCGCGCCTGCTCGCGATCTACCGGCTGTATCGAGGCGTCGATGCCGCAGATGTCGCGCAGGCGCATGAGCTCGCGCTGGCGCCGGGTTTGTCCGGTTTCGAAATCTTCAATGTTTCGGCCCGTTCCCCGTTCTCCCGCGCCGAATGCCGGGTGCTGCTGTCCGATGCGGGCGGCGTGCTTGCAACCCACCATCCGTGGGCCGTGGCGGAGTTCGCGCGGCGCGGCTGGGAGTTGCCCCAGTCAATCGACCGTGTTTATGTTGTAGACAAGGCGATCGCGGGCCTCGGCTACCGGCCGGAGCATGATTTCGAATCGCTGTTCCGCTGAGGAGGATGTCCATGTCGAGCGTCGGCTACCACGAACCGGTTGAGGAACTGTCGGATAGGACCCGTGACATGCACCGCGCGATCGTCTCCCTGATGGAGGAACTCGAGGCGGTCGACTGGTACAACCAGCGGGCCGACGCCTGCAAGGACCCGGAATTGAAGGCAATCCTCGCCCACAATCGCGACGAAGAGAAGGAACATGCAGCCATGGTCCTGGAATGGATCCGCCGGCATGACGCCGTGCTTTCGAAGCAACTGAAGGAATTCCTGTTCAGCAGGAAACCGGTCGCTCACGGCTGAGCGCGCACGGGAGACCGCCATGGCAATCCTCTGGCCGGCATTTGCACTGTTCGCGTTGACGATGGTTGTCGTTTTCCGGCTCGGCACGCTTCGCTGGCGCGCAGTCCGCCGCCGCCAGGTCGATCCACGCTTCTACAAGATCTACCGCGGTGACGGCGAGCCGGAGGAGGTCGCGGCCGTGTCGCGCCACCTCATCAATCTCTACGAAGCGCCGACACTATTCTATGCAGCCACGGCGATCGCATTCGCGGCCGGGCTTTCCGGGACGCCGCTCATCGCGATCGGCTGGACCTATGCGGGCCTGCGCCTGGTGCACAGCAGCATCCACCTCGGAACCAATGACGTGCTCTGGCGTTTTCGCGTCTTTGCGGCGAGCTGGCTCGCGCTCGCCGCCTATTGGGCAGTGCTCGCCGTCGAACTGGTCAATCGGCGCGCCACCGCGATGCCCGGCTGACTGCCGGCGGCGCCGGTCACGGCTGCCATGAACAGCGCATTCCTGAAGTGCCTTGCATTCGGCCTGCTGGTCGCAACATCAATCGGGCCGATTGCGGTCCTGATCATCGCGACCGCGGCCGCGCGCGGCCTGAGGCCGGGAATCTTCGCGGCGCTGGGGGCCGCGCTCGCGGATTTCGCCTATGCGCTGCTCGCCTTCTCGGCAGGTGCGCTGGCACTGCCTTTCCTGGAAGCGCAGGCGCGGGCAATCCGCATCGGCTCCTCGCTGGTGCTGGTCGGGTTCGCAACGGCGACGATCCGCCGCAGCTTGACGGCCGGCGCCGCGACAGCAGCGGCACGAGCAGGAGCGCGCGGGACGCTTCTGGCAACTTTCCTGCTGACGCTGGTCAATCCGATGACATTCGTGATCTTTGCCGGGTTCGCGCCGCAACTGCCCCTGGCCGGGGCGCCCGCTCTGTCAGCCTGGCTCGCGTTCGCCCTGTTCCTCGGCAGCCTGCTGGCACAGATCGCGCTCGCCGCTTCAGGCTGGCTGCTGGGAGCTGCCTTGCCGGGGCGGGGCTGGCAGCGCAGCATCAATCTCGCGGGCGCGGCCGGCATACTGGCATTCGGCCTCGCCGGCCTGTGGTCGTCTCGGTGAATTCATTGGGGAGATGCAATCATGACGCTCGAACTGAAATACCTTTTGTACGTGACGGTGCTTACCGCTTTGCTCTGGGTGCCGTACATATTGAACCGGATCGCGGTGCGCGGCGTCGCCGATACCGTGGGCTATCCCGAAAACCCGAAGCCGGTTGCGAAATGGGCGTCGCGGCTGCAGGCGGCCCATGCCAATGCAGTGGAAAACCTGGTGGTGTTCGCGACGCTGGTGCTGATCGCGCATGTCACGGGCGTATCGAACGAGGCGACCGTGCTTGCCAGCTGCGTTTACTTCTGGGCCAGGCTCGCGCACGCCGTCGTCTACGCGCTCGGCATGCCCTGGCTGCGCACGCTGACATTCACGGCGGCATTCCTCTGCCAGGCAGCGCTGGCCTGGCAGTTGCTGGCCTAGGAGCGGCGCGACTCAGCCGTCGAAGAAACCCATCTTGACGCCGGCCAGCGTGATGACGTCATTGTCATGCAGCCGGCGGGCCTGAGGACCGATCGGCTGGCCGTTGACCAGCGGAAAATCGCCGGGCTTGGCGGCTTCGACGTGGACGACGTAATAGCCGTCGGCACGCCGGCTGATGGCGGCCACCTGCACGCCCGGCCGCCCGAGCGTGGTGAGGGTCTTGGCCAGTTCCAATTCGCGCCCCGCAAACTGGCCTGACAACACCTGGAGCTTGGCGGGGCGCGACGGCGCCGGCTTTTCGCCAAACGCGGACGCAATCGGCAGCATCTGCGTGGGTATCGGCGCAGGAGCGCGCGGTGGCGGAGAGCTCGCGGCTGCCGCCGCGGCTGCATCGGTAGCCGCCCTCAACCGGCTTTCACTCACCTGGCCAGGCTGGATGACCAGCGTGCGCTCGAATTCGTCCTGCTCCGAGCTCTCGACCTGGCTGTCGACGAACCGCAAATGGTGGTGGCCGATCGTGATGACGTCGCCGTGCGTCAGGGCATGCTTCTTGATGAGCTTGCCGTTGACGTAGGTTCCGTTCGTGCTGTTCAGGTCTTCGAGGAAAGAGTCGTTCAGGATGTTGATGATCAGGCCGTGATGCCCGCTGACGGCGGCATTGTCGATACGGACGTCATTGTCCGGCAGGCGGCCGACGGTGTACCGCTCCTTGGTCATGTTGTATTCGGCCAAAACCTGGCCATCCAGACTCAGTATCAGGCGCGCCATCGTCTCCCTCGCTGCCGGTTATCCGAACCAGGCCAATATTCTGTCAAGTATGCCCCGCCGGGCGGGGAAAAGTTCGACCACCTGTGCCAGTACGACCGAGATGTTGTCACGGCCGCCACTATCGTTCGCCAGCTGGACCAGTTGCCTAGCGACCGTGTCAAGATTACCGCCGAAGGTGCTGATTGTTAAGTGAATATCTTCATCTTCGATCATATCTGTGAGGCCGTCCGAACAAAGCACCAGCCAATCGCCCGGCTCGACCGGGTATTCGTGCACTTCGACGTCCACGGTCGGCTCAACGCCGAGTGCCCGGGTCACGTAGTTCTTGTTGGTCGCGCGCTGCGCCTCTTCCGGCGAATAGAACCCCCGGTCGACCAGCTCCTGCAGCAGCGAGTGATCCATGGTCAACTGCTCGAAGGCCTCCTTGCGCAACCGGTACATGCGTGAATCGCCGACGTGCGCGAGCGCGACACGGTTGTCGTGGAACAGAGCGGACACGACGGTCGTGCCCATGCCTTCGCACTGGCTCTGCGACTTCGATGTCTGGTGGATGATCTTGTTGGCGCGGGCAATCGCGTCCCGCAGGATGATGCTCGGCCGGTGCAGGCCGGTCGTCTTGTCCACGCCTTCCAGTTCCTGGGCGAGATAGGCCTCGCGCACCAGATTGACGATGGTCTTTACGGCGATCCCGCTCGCGACCTCGCCGGCGTTGTAGCCACCCATGCCGTCCGCCAGCACGAACAGGCCGATCTCGCTGTCCCAGGCAATCGAGTCCTCGTTGTGCTCGCGCACTTTGCCGGTGTCGGTCAAACCGACGGCCTGCACGCGATTTCGCAGCGAAACGTAGCGGCCCATCAACGGAGCGCCGGATCGATGCTGCGTGAGCAGTCGCGCAGGGCCTGGGCCATCTCCGCGCCGCTGCGATAACGCAAATCCGGGTCCTTCTCCAGCGCGCGGTCAATGATCGCGGACAGGGATTCCGGCAGGTCGGGGCGCACGACCTTGAGAGGCGGGTGCGGTTCGGCCGCGATTTTCTGCATCAGACCGGGAATCGAATCGGAGCGGAACGGCAGCATGCCCGTCAGCAGCTGGAACAGCGTCACGCCCAGGGAAAAGAGATCCGATTGCGGGGTCACCGGCCGGGCGTCGAGCTGCTCAGGCGCCATGTACGACGGCGAGCCCAGGATGACGCCGGTGCGCGTCGCGCGGCTGTTCTCCAGCCGCGCCACGCCGAAATCCATGACGCGTACGCGGCGATTGCGCTGGTCGAACACGATGTTCGCCGGCTTGATGTCGCGATGGATGACGCCACGCTGGTGCGCGAAATAGAGCGCGTCGGCGACCCTTGCGCACATCTCGGTGACCATGCGGGGCGGCAGCAGCTTTCCCTCGAATGCGTGCATGCCGAGGTTGACGCCCTCGACGTATTCCAGCGCCAGGTACACGAGCCCGTCATGTACGCCCGATTCGCGGACCTCGACGATGTCCGGATGGGCAAGACCGCCCGCGGCATCGGCTTCGCGCAGGAGCCGCAGCTTCGCGTCCTCGAGCAGGTCATCCGGCCAGTCGTCGGCAAGGGTCAGCATCTTGAGGGCAACGACGCTGCCGTTGTTCTCGTCAATCGCCTTGTAGACGGTTGCCGTTGCGCCGCGCCCGAGCTGCTGCTGCAGGCGGTAGTGGTGAAACACCTGGCCGGGGCGAAGCTTGAATCCCGGCGTTCCGTGCGGCTTTTCCGCGACCAGCGCCGCCGCCTGGGACGCACTGGCGACAGACGCCGTCGCGCCCACAGCCTGACCCGGTGGATCGGAGCGGTTGCGAAGCCAGCGACCAAAACTGGATTCGTCAGGCATGCGCCATCCGACCCATAACTGCCAACATCCGCGAATCATAAACGGGCGTGCCGCCCGCGGGTACTGTCTTCGCCGGTTTTTCAATGCGTTATCACCCAAACCGCGACCTGGGCCGCAGTCCAATCGGCTGCCAGCGCGTGTTTCCTGCGTGCTAGCATCGCCGCTCCCCCGGCCGGACCGCAGCGATGCCCAAGCCACGCACCGTGTTTGTCTGCTCGGCCTGCGGAGCCGATGCTCCCCGCTGGCAGGGCCAATGCCCGTCCTGCGGCGCATGGAACACGATGTCCGCATTCAATGCGCCGCGTGCCCAGGGTGCGCGGTCCGGGGCGCGGGACAGCGCATCGGCCGACGCGCAGCCGATCGCGCAGATCGCCGCGGGCGATGGCGATCGCCTCGCGACCGGTTATGCCGAATTCGATCGTGTTCTCGGCGGCGGCCTGGTCGCCGGCTCCGTGACGCTGATCGGTGGCGACCCTGGAATCGGCAAGTCCACGCTGCTTCTGCAATGCGCCGCCGCAATGTCGGCGAGAGTCCCGGTGCTCTACGCGACCGGAGAGGAGTCCGTGCGCCAGGTCGCGGAACGCGCGAGACGCCTCGCGGTCGAGGGTCCACTGCTCTCGCTGATATCGGAAACCGCCGTCGAGCGGATCCTGGAGGAATGCGCGCGAACCGGTGCCCGCGTGCTGGTCGTCGACTCGATACAGACCATGTCCGTCGGCGACGTCGAAGCCGCACCTGGCGCGGTGACGCAGCTGCGGGAATCGACGGCACGGCTCGTGCGACACGCCAAGGCGGCGGGCACGGCGGTTCTGCTGATCGGTCATGTCACCCGCGAAGGAGTCATCGCCGGCCCGCGGGTGCTCGAGCACATGGTGGACACGGTACTCTATTTCGAAAGCGATTCCGGCAGTCGTTATCGGGTCATCCGTGCGGTCAAGAACCGCTTTGGCGCGGTCAACGAGATCGGCGTCTTTGCGATGGATGAGCAGGGGCTGCGCGAAGTCCGCAATCCATCGGCGATCTTCCTGTCGCGCGGCAGCGAGCCGGTGCCAGGCTCCGTCGTGACGGTGGCCCGCGAGGGTACGCGCCAGATGCTGATCGAGGTCCAGTCGCTGGTCGATCCGAGCCACGCCGCGATTCCGCGCCGCGTCGCGGTGGGATTCGAATCAAACCGTGTGGCGCTGCTGCTCGCCGTGCTGCATCGTCATGCCGGGATCGCGCTGCACTCGCACGATGTCTTTGTCAACGTGGTCGGCGGCGTGCGTCTCGCCGAGACGGCCGCCGACCTTGCCGTGGTCGCGGCCATCACTTCGAGCATGGGCGGAGGACCGCTGCCCAAGGAACTCGTGGTATTCGGCGAGCTGGGGCTGACCGGGGAGATCCGCCCGGTGCCCTATGGCGAGGAGCGGCTGCGCGAAGCGGCCAAGCACGGTTTTCGCCGCGCCATCGTGCCGGCCGCGAACGCGCCGCGCCATGCGGATGCCGGCATCGACGTGGTGGCGGCGGCCAGGCTGCCGGAAGCGCTCGCCGCCCTGCGCTGAAGTCATTCGCCGGAGGGCAGGGGCAGGATGCGTGCCGTGCGCACGGCGTTGTCCGCGACCTGCATGACCTCGACCGTGCGCCCGCCGAGCGTGAGCCTGGCGCCGGGTTCCGGTATGGCTTCGAGCTGCTCGACGATGAGTCCGGACAGCGTCCGCGGCCCGTCGGTCGGCAGGCTCATGCCGAGCGCGCGGTTCACGGCCCGCAGCGTCACGCCACCGGGTACGACATGGCTTCCGTCGGGCCGCGCGCTGAAGTCGAGACGCGGCAGCGCAGGCTGGGTCGTGAATTCACCGACCACTTCCTCGAGGATGTCCTCGAGCGTCACCAGGCCGCGGACGTCGCCGTATTCATCGACCACAAAGGCGATGCGCCTGCGCAACCTGCGAAAGCGCAGCAACTGCGCATGGAGGGTCGTGCCCTCGGGCGTAAACAGCGCCTCGCGCCGGCCGGCGATTTCCCGGAGCCGTTCACGCGTCAGCCGGCCGGCGGCGATTTCGTTCGCGACCAGGCGCATGTGGACGATGCCGTGCACGCGGTCGAGGTCTCCCTCGTACAAGGGCATGCGCGTGTGCTGCGTGCGTCGCAGCAGGCCGGTGATTTCCTCCCAGTCCGACGCGAGGTCGATGCCTTCGATCTCGCTGCGCGGCACCATCACGTCCTCGACGCTGCGTCGCTCGAGATCCAGCAGCGCCTCGACCATCAACTGTCGTTCCGCGGATTCGCTGGCGAGAGCGTCGGCGATGTCGGCAATGGTCTCATCGGGATCGCGCGCGGCGGCAGGCTGGCTGCGCGTCGCGGCCGGCAGCAAAACGAAGAACGGCGCGAGCAGCCACAGCATCACGCCCGCCGCGAACTCGCTTTGAATGCCGGGGCGCCGCAGGACGCCGCCTGCCGTCAACGCCAGCAGCAGGCTGAGGCCCGCGACCGCAATCAGTGCGACCGACATTCGCTCGTCGATCGGCGCGAGCAATACGCAGGCGGCAACCGCCGCGATCAGCGCGATCCTGAGCAG
>JBATEA010000544.1:0-2474 GCA_049663745.1 Steroidobacteraceae bacterium
GCGACAGGGATCGAACCTGTGACCCCTACCATGTCAAGGTAGTGCTCTACCGCTGAGCTACGCGCCCGCAAGGGCGCGAAATGGTACTGGATTCGGGCAATTGGGTCTACATGGTTTCGTTCGCGCAACGCAGTTGCCCAGTACTTGGAAGTGTACGAGAGTCGCAAATCGCCTTGGTTTGTGTGGGAGTTCAAGATGCACCGGCGAAATTTCAGGGCCTGGCCCCTGATGCTCCTGGCAGCGGCGGCCGCGCCTGCGCTTGCAGACGACAATCCGGCGCCGGCCGCCAATGCGGCAAGAATCGAGGAACGGATCGTCGCATTGTCGGCGTTCGGCGCCAATCCGGGAGGCGGCGTCAGCCGCGTCGCTTTCAGCGATGCCGACATCGCGGGACGCGAATACATCAAGAGCCTGATGCGACAGGCCGGCCTGGACGTGCGTGTTGATACGGCCGGCAACATCATCGGGCGCCGCGAGGGCAGCGATTCGTCGCTGCCACCGATCATGCTCGGATCTCACATCGACTCGGTCCCCGGCGGCGGCAATTTCGATGGCGACCTTGGCGTGATCGGGGCGATCGAAGTCGCGCAATTGCTGCACGAGCAGCGCCTCGCCACGAGGCATCCGCTGGAAGTTGTCAGCTTCACCGACGAGGAAGGTGGCCTGGTCGGCAGCGTCGCGATGACCCGCCCGATCGGCGCGGGCGCGCTCGACGTGATGAGCCACAGCGGCAAGACCGTTCGCGACGGAATCCGCGCCGTCGGCGGAGACCCGGACCGATTGGAGTCATCCCGACGCAAGACCGGAGACCTGAAGGCATTCATCGAGCTGCACATTGAGCAAGGTGCGATCCTCGAGGAGGAAGGCGTCGACGTCGGCGTGGTCGAGGGAATCGTCGGCATCCGATGGTGGGACGTCACCGTTGAGGGGGTCGCCAACCATGCGGGGACGACTCCGATGAACAGGCGGCGCGATGCGCTATTGGGCGCGGCCGAGCTTGCGCTCGCTGTCAATCGGGTGGCGACCGGCATGGCAGGCCGCCAGGTCGCGACCGTCGGTAAAATACGCGCAGAACCCGGAGCGCCCAACGTCATTCCGGGCAAGGTTGTCTTGAGTCTCGAGATCCGCGATCTCTCGTCGGACAAAATGCAGCTCGTTTTCGATGCCATTGCGTCCGAAGCCGAAAAGATCGCAGCCGCGCGCCAGACGCCGATCCATTTCACCGAAATCGAAGTGGCGCTGGCGCCCGCGCCGACCGACGAACGCATGCGCCGCATCATCGCCAGGGCCGCGTCGTCACTCGGCCTCAGCCACAAGCTGATGCCGAGCGGCGCCGGTCATGACGCCCAGGACATGGCCCACATTGCGCCGACCGGGATGATCTTCGTGCCGAGCGTCGGCGGCATCAGTCACTCGCCGAAGGAATACACGTCGCGCGCGGACATGGCGAACGGCGTGAACGTACTGCTGCGCACGGCGCTGGCAATCGACGGCAGCGCCCTGGACCACTAAACGTCCGCATGACTGCCGCGTAGGTAGAATTGCGGATGGACGCGAGTGCACCGGCCGGAGATCCTGCGTAACTGCCCATGACCGCACTACCATCATCGGCCCGCGACGCCCGCAATGGCGGTTTCGCCATTGAGAAGCTCCTTGTCGAAGCCGCATACCCGCACCCCGTCGCTCATCTCGATCTGAAGCAGACGCACGTTTCGTGGATCGTGCTGACCGGTCCGTTTGCTTACAAGATCAAGCGGCCGGTGCATTACTCCTTCGTCGACGCCTCCACCCTCGAACAGCGGCGTCACCTTTGCGAGGAGGAATTGCGGCTCAATCGCCGATTCGCTCCGGACCTGTACGTGGGCGTGGTCCCGGTCACCGCCGAAAACGGGCGCCTGGCCGTTGGCGGCAGTGGCAAGCCGCTGGAATTTGCCGTCAAGATGCATCAGTTCGACCCCTCGCAGGAGCTTGCAACCCGGATTGCGCGGAATGACGTAACCGTCCAGGACATGGATGACATCGCCGCGCGGCTCGCAGATACACATCTCCGGGCAGCGGCGGCGCCGGGGCGGTCTCCATACGGAACCGTCGCGAAGCTGCGGGCGGCGATGCAGGACAATTTCACGCTGCTGAGCGAGCACCTGAGTCGTGCGACCGAACTGAAGCTACTGGAACAGCTGGCGCGATGGACAGGCGACTCCCTCGACGGGTTCGAGTCATTGATCAATCTGCGCCGCCAGTCCGGCATGGTGCGTGAATGCCACGGCGATCTGCACGCCCGCAACATCGTGCGCTGGCAGCAGCAGTGGATGCCATTCGATTGCCTGGAATTCGATCCGGACCTTCGCTGGATCGACGTGATCAGTGACGCCGCATTCCTGTACATGGACCTGACGTCCCTGGACCGTGAAGATCTGGCACATGAATTCCTCAGTCGCTATCTCGAGGAGACGGGCGACTATCAGGCACTGCGA
>JBATEA010000545.1:0-1805 GCA_049663745.1 Steroidobacteraceae bacterium
ATGGTGCTCGCGCGCGGTTTCGACCACTTCGAAGCCGTGGAACATGTCGAGTATCTGCCCCTCGGTGTAGAACTCGTTGACCGGCGGGTCTTCTTCGTGCGCCTCGATCGGCTCCCGGCCAAACCGGTGCACGGTCCACATCCAGGACGGGCGCCGGTAAAAGTGCGAGATGATCGCGCGGCCACGCGGCTTCAGCACTCGGCGCACTTCGTCGATCGCGCGTTGCGTGTCGCCGGTGGCATGCAGGACGCCATTCGACCAGACGGCATCGAAGCTGGCATCCGGAAAATCGAGAGCGAGCGCGTTGCCGACCCGGACCTCCTGCGCCGTCACGCCTTCGACCTCGAAGTGGCGTCTGGTCATCAGCACGGCATTCTCGGTCAGGTCGATGGCGGTGACCCGGACGCCGCGTTTCAGGAATTCCAGGCTGTCAAAGCCCATGCCGCAACCAATCTCCAGCAGATGCTTGCCCTGAAGTCCCCGTGCTTCCCGTTCGATGCGCTCCATGATCCAGGGAAACTTGTACGGATTCATCCAGGGCCGGATATGCGCGAAGAATTCCCGTGACCCGGGTTCCAGGCTCGGATCGCTGACGTACTGCAGGCCCAATGTGTGCAGGTTCCAGTAGGCGTGCACCGACTTGACGACGTCGCTGGTTTCCGACTGCCTGGCAGTATTCAAGCGGAATCCTCCCTGCCGGGTCGCGAAACCCGGGATCCGATGCGGCGCGCCGGTGCGCCCGCGACAACGGAATAAGACTCGACATCGCGCGTCACGACGGAACCGGCGGCCACGACGCTGCCGCGCCCGATGTGCACGCCGTCGATCACGATCACGCCGGCGCCCAGCCAGCAGTCCTCGCCGATGACGACGCCTTGTCTTGGCTCAGGCTGCGCGGCGATCGCGATGTCCGTGCGGCCGTGGACCGCGTAGCGGCCGCCGCCGACGTAGCATTGCGCCGCGAGCATCGTGTCGGCGCCGATTTCGAGCCGCGTTGAGGCGTACATCACGCAGCACGCACCGATCGTCGCGCGCGGGCCAATCGAAAGCGAACCGTCCTTGCCGGATACGATGCAGCCACGGCTGATCAGCACGCCGTCGCCGAGACGAAACTCACCGGCTGCGCAGCCGCGCGCGTCGAGCTGGCTGCCGTCATCCACCGCGACGCCATCTCCGATCCACATCTTGCGCGAGTGCCACAAGCTGACGTTACGCCCCCATAGCGTGCCGCGACCTGCGCGATGAAACAGCCCGCCCCGCCAGGTCAGCCGGCGAAACGCGACGCCCACGGCGCCGGGCAATGCGCCGCCCCAGGCGACGACCAGTTCATGGCGCAACAGCGCGAGCCACGACCGCGATCCGACGACCAGCTCGCGGTAGGCGACCGAGGCCGAAGCAGTCGATCCCTGCTGCAGCCGGTCCAGGCCGATGGAGCCGTCATTGCGATCGTTCACGCGGTTTTCCTGCAATGCGCGACCAGGTGCCACCCGTAGCCGCCCAGACAGCGATCCGGCAGAGCCTGGCCTGCGGCCCGCAGCCCCCGGTTGAATATTCCTCCAATTATGCCGTGACTGCCGCCGCCCGCCGCGGTCCGTCTTTCGACGCTGATCACGCTTTGCGGGAATGCGGCGAGCAGACCTGCGAACTGGTCGCGATCGTAGAGATGGAATCCCGGCGCATCGCCATGCCCGAGCCGGACCCCCGCCAGTCGGGACGCCAGGTACATCCACGAACGCCGGTTGTACACCATGAAGATTGCCGTGCCGCCGGCCCGAAGGACGCGATGGGCCTCGGCAACGATACCC
>JBATEA010000546.1:0-3564 GCA_049663745.1 Steroidobacteraceae bacterium
ATGCCAATTCGTATCCGTCGCGCGCGATGTCGGCGCAGCCATCAGGTGTGGTGATGCCGCTTTCGGCAACCCATGGCACATTCCTCGGCATACTTTTCGCCAATTCGGCAAATCGATTCGGCAGAACTTCCAGTGTCTGCAGATCGCGGCAATTGACGCCGAGGAGAACTACCTGCGCACCACGGCCGGGATCCGCTCGCAGTGCCTGCGCGCCACGGCCGGGATCCGGCCGGGGTGTCCCCTCGCTGCGCCGGAACTTTATGCTCCGCTCGGGGACACCCACGGCCACCTCGGCCGTGGCGCGCGCGATGTCATCGGTGTCGAAAGCCTCCAGAAGCACGAACAAGCCAAGTTCGTGGGCGCAGTTCATCATCTCGCACAGACTTTCTTGTGAAAGCATTCGAACGATCAGCAGAACGCCGCCGGCGCCAGCAGCGCGCGCTTCGTAGAGTTGATATGGGTCGACCAGGAAGTCCTTGCGCATGGCTGGAATCCCAAGCGGCGTCAGGGTCGAGGCGGCGGTGGAGAGATGGTCGAGGTTGCCGTGAAATTGGGAGGGCTCAGTCAAGACAGAGACGGCGGCTGCGCCGGCCTTGGCGTAGGCAGTTACTCGTCCGATGAGATCCGCGTCGCCGAGGCGGCCGAGGGAGGGGGAGCGGCGCTTGAATTCGGCGATCAGATTGAATTTTCCCTCGAGCCGCAGGGCCGGCGGCGTGGCTGTTGCGAGCGCACGGGCGCGCAGGCTGGCAAGCGGCTCACGGGCGCGGGCCTCTTCGAGGCGCGCCCGGCTCGCAGCAGCCATGCGATCGAGGAAGCCACTCATTTCGCGCGCTCTGCCGCCCAGCTGACGATGTCGTCGAGCAGTTTCGCGGCGCGGCCGTCGTCGATCGCGGCGGTTGCGAGCCGCGTACCTGCGGCGGCGTCCGCCGCGAGGCCCGTCACTTCGGCGACGAGCGCGGCACCCATCACGAGCGCATCGCGGTGCGCGCCCAGTTCCTCGCCGCGCAGCACGGCCGCCAGACGCGCCGCATTGTGCAGGGCGTCGCTGCCCTTCAGGGCTCCCTCTGCGCAGCCCGGCAAGCCGAAATGGGCGGCGGCCCTCCTCGTCTCGGTCACGGAACCCGGCCGCACGTCGAAAAGCGTGAATGGCGAAGCGGGAGTCGGTTCATCCCAACCGCCATCGCCGTGCACGACGAACATGCGCTGGATCTCCATGCCTGCCAAAGACTCCGCCATCAACCTCGCGACATCGAGGCTCCATGCGCCGATCACCGCGTAGGGCGCCTGTGCGGGATTCGCGAGCGGCCCCAGCAGGTTGAAGATCGTGCGCACGCCGAGCGCCGCGCGCACCGGGGCAATCGCCTTCATCGCCGGGTGGTAATGCGGCGCGAAGAGGAAAGTGAATCCGGTCCGTTCGAGGCAGGCGCCGGCGGCCGTCTCGTCGAGCGGCAGCGGCAGGCCGAGCGCCTCCAGCACGTCGGCGCTGCCGGAACGCGAGGAGACCGAACGATTGCCGTGCTTGACGATCCGCACACCGGCCGCAGCCGCCAGCAATGCGGCGCCGGTCGAGAGATTCAGGCTGTGCGAGCCGTCGCCACCCGTGCCGACGAGGTCTGCGACCGGTGCGCCTGCCGCAAGCTGCGGCCGCCGCGCCAGCGCGCGCATCGCGCGCGCAAATCCGCGCACTTCATCCGCCGTCACGCCCTTGATACGCAGCGCCGCCAGCAGCGCGCCCGCCATCGCAGGCGCCATTTCCGGGTCGGTCAGCGCGAACATCAGCTCGTAAGCCGCGTCTTCTGCGAGGTTTTTCCGCTCGAGCAGCGCATCGAGCGCTTCCTTGCCCGGGCGATTCATCCTGCGTCGCCAATCTCGAGGAACCGGGCCATCAGGCGCGGACCGTCGGGCGTCAGGACGCTCTCTGGATGGAATTGCACGCCCTCGACGGAGAGCGACCGGTGCCGCACGCCCATGACCTCGCCTTCCGCGGTCCAGGCCGTCACCTCGAGTTCCGCGGGGATCTGTTCGCGCTCGGCGATCAGGGAGTGATAGCGGCCGGCCTCGAAGGGATTCGGCAGGCCTTCGAACAGTCCGCGGCCATCGTGCAGCACCGGCGATGTCTTGCCGTGCATCAGCCGCGCGGCGCGCACGACATGGCCACCGAACACTTCGACCAATGCCTGATGGCCGAGGCAGACGCCGAACACCGGCACCTGCCCGGCAAAAGCCTCGATCATCCGCTTCGAAATGCCCGCATCCGCAGGCGTGCCCGGTCCCGGCGACACGCAAAGATGCGTCGGCGCGAGCGCGAACGCCTCCTCGACCGTGATCCGGTCATTGCGGTGGACCAGCACGTCGGCGCCGAGCACCAGGAAGGCCTGCACCAGGTTGTAGGTGAAGGAATCGTAGTTGTCGATCAGGAGCAGGCGCGGTTTCACAGCCCGCCCTCCGCGAGTTCGAGCGCGCGCCGCAGCACGGCGCTCTTGGCCAGCACTTCGTCGTGCTCGCGCTCGGGCTCGCTGTCGGCGACGATGCCCGCACCGGCCTGGTAACTGTAGCGGCCATCCGCAAACACCATCGTGCGGATCGTGATGGCCTGGTCCATGTCCCCGCCCCTGCCGAAATAGCCGACCGTGCCGCCGTAGAGTCCGCGGCCGACCGGTTCCAGTTCGTCGATGATCTGCATCGCCCGTACTTTCGGGGCGCCCACCAGCGTGCCGGCGGGAAATGCCGCCGCGAACAGGTCGAAGGCATCGCATCCCGGCGCCAGCTCACCGGTGACGCCGCTGACGATGTGCATGACGTGACTGTAGCGCTCGATCAGCCGGTAGGGATCCACCCGCACCGAGCCCGCGCTCGCGACCCGGCCCAGGTCGTTGCGCGCCAGGTCCACGAGCATGACGTGCTCGGCGTTCTCCTTCGGGTCCGCGAGCAGGCGCGTCGCGTTCGCCTCGTCCTCGGCGGCGTCCGCGCCCCGAGGCAAGGTGCCGGCGATCGGCCGCAACTGCGCGCGCCTTCCATTCAGGCGTACCAGCGCTTCCGGAGAGGAGCCGACGACGGTCACGCCGCCGGCCTCGCAGTAGTACATGTACGGCGAGGGATTCAGCAGCCGGAGCGCGCGATAGGCCTCGAAAGGATCGAGCTCGCATTCACCGTCGAAGCGCACCGACAGCACGAGCTGGTACACGTCGCCCGCGACGATGTGAGCCTTCGTGCGCGCGACCGCATCGACGAATTCGCCGCGGCCAAGGCTCGCGCCAGCAGGCTGGTACCGGAACCGGCGCGCCGCCTTGGGCAGCGGGCCGGAGAGCGCGGCGATGATCTCGCGCTTCAATGCCTGGCGCTCGTGCTCCTCCCCGTCATGCAGAAGCGTCACGCCGCGCGTCAGATGATCGAAGACCAGCAGCGACCTGGGTGCGACGTAGCAGGCTTCCGGCAGCCCGTAGCCGTTTCGCGCGCCGCCCGGCAGCGACTCCAGATACCGCACGACATCGTACGAGGAAAAGCCGACGAGGCCGCCCGCCAGCGGCAGGCCGTGATTGTCGGGCCGCGGCCGCGGCGCGCGCG
>JBATEA010000547.1:0-2957 GCA_049663745.1 Steroidobacteraceae bacterium
GCGCAGTCCCTGCGCGGGCGGATAATCGGAATAATTGTTCGCCCCATAGAGCGTGGCGAGCTGCGAGTAAAGCTTGGCGCCACCTTCGCGACCGGCGAGGATGTCGTAGCCCACCTGCGCGGCCGGGTTGTGCAGAGTGTCCTCGATCGAGTCGCAGGCAGCGAGCACGCGATCTGCGCTGGAGCGCAGTTCCTCGAACGCCTGCGCGTCGCCGACCCGCGCACGCAGGTCGCCGACCTGCTGGCGGATCGCGGTGACTTCCGCGACATTGTCGGTGACCTCGTCGAGTGCCGCGAGCACCGCGAGCGACCAGGCGACGTTTTTTTCGACGTCCGCGGGCGAAACCGGCGAATGCGGATCCGGCTCGACGACCACCGTTCCCTGCGCATCGGCGCCTGCGCCGTGCAGCGTCAGCGTGTACTTCCCCGGTGGCGCGAGCGGGCCCGATTCAGCGTCGCTGCCTTCGAACTTCGAGGCGATGCGCTTCGCGCCTTCCATGCTGAGGTCCCACACGGCGCGGTTGAAGCCCTGATCCTTGGTAAGGTCGGGTTTCGGGTCGAGCGACGAGGGCTCGTCCGGGTCGTACTTGCCGTACTTGGGCGGCTTGAGGACGCTTTTCAGCTTGCGCACGAGCCGGCCGGACGCGTCCGTGACCGTCATTTCAATGTCCCCTTTGGGTTCTTCGGCGAGCCAGTAGCTGATGATCGCTCCGTAAGGCGCATTGGGAAGCTTGCCGAGCGGCGGGTAGTCCCAGCGCCGGTCGGAGCGGAAGCGTGTGCCATGCGCGACCGACAGGATCGCGGTTGCGGCCGGTCGCGTTTTCTGGGCGCGCAGCGCCGCCACGTCTTCGAGCACCCAGATGCTGCGACCGCGCGTGGCCACGACGAGGTCTCCATGCCTGGCTTCGAGGTCGGTGACGGTCACGGCCGGCAGGTTCAGGCGCAGCTCCCGCCAGTGCTGGCCGGCATCGCTCGAATACCACAGGCCGCGATCAGCTCCGAGGTAGAGGTAATCCGGATCGTCCGGATCCTCGCGCAGCACCCAGAGCGGTTGGTCGGCCGGAAGGCCATCTACAAGCGATTGCCAGGACTTGCCGAAGTCGCGCGTGCGATAGAGGTACGGCTTGAAGTCGTCGAGCCGGTAATTGTGCGCGACGACGTAGGCTGTGCCCGGTTCGCGGCGCGAGGTTTCAATGGACTCGATGGTCGCGTCGACGGGCAGGCCGCGCGGCGTGACGTCCGCCCAGTTCGCGCCGTCATCGCGGCTCACGTGCACGAGTCCGTCGTCGCTGCCGACCCAGATCACGCCGGCCGTGGCATACGACTCGGCGATCGAGAAGATCGTGCCGTAAGTTTCGACGCCGGTGATGTCGCCGGTGATCGGGCCGCCAGACCACTGCTGCTTCGTGCGATCGTTGCGGGTGAGGTCGCCGCTGATCGCCTGCCAGGTCGCGCCGCGATCGCGCGTCCGGAACAGCACGTTGCCGCCGTGATAAATCACCTGTGGATCGTGCGGCGAGGTCGCGATGGGCGACGTCCACTGGAACCGATACTTCAAATCCGCTGCAGGATGGCCCGACGGGTCAGCGGGATAGACGGACACGAGGCGGGTCTGCCCGGTGCCTTCCTGATAATGCGTGATGATGCCGGCGTACTCGCTGGCGAAAATGCTGCCGGGCTGGCTGCGGTCGTAGACGAAATCGCCGGCCTCGCCGCCGCCGGCCACGATCCAGTCGGCGAGCGCGATGGCTTCGCCTTCCTCGCCAGCGCCGAGACCCGGGCTCGCGAGAGAGCGCGATGGACCGCTGGCGGTGCCCCAGTCCTGCATGGTACCGCCCACGTGGTAGGGCACGCGGTCGTCGACGTCGATATTGTAAAACTGCGCGGTTGGCAGCGGCGCATCGAACCAGCTGCGCCCACCGTCGAAGGAAATGTCCAGGCCGCCGTCGTTGCCGACGATCATGCGTTGCGGTTGCTTCGGGTCGATCCACAGATCGTGGTGGTCGCCGTGGTGAGTGCCTTTCACCTGTGTGACCGACCTGCCGCCGTCGACAGACTTCAGGAGCGGCACTTGCGGAAACCAAATGACATCGGCATTCGTCGGGTCGACTGTGAGCACCGTGTAGTACCAGTGGCGCTGGCGCAGTGCACGGTGATCGCTGATGCGCTCCCACTTGGCACCGGCGTCGTCGGATCGGAACAGGCCGCCTTCCTCCGCCTCGATCAGTGCATAAACGCGATTGGAATTGCTCGCTGCGACCGCGACGCCGACCTTGCCCCATTCTCCGGGCGGCAAACCGGTCTCTGTCAGCTGCGTCCAGGTGTCTCCGCCGTCAGCCGAGCGCCACAGCCCGCTGCCCGGCCCGCCGCTGGTGAACTTCCAGGGCGTGCGGCGCATCTGCCACATCCCCGCGAACAGGATATTCGGGTTGTTGGGATCGAAGACGACATCCGAGGCGCCGGTGTCGGCATCCTTGAAGAGCACGCGTTGCCAGGACTTGCCGCCGTCCTGCGTGCGGTAGACGCCACGCGTGTCCGATGGACCGAAGGGCGAGCCCAATACCGCCGCATAGGCGATGTCGGGGTTGGCGGGGTGTACGATCATCTGGCCGATCTGGCCGTGCGTATTCCAGACCTGCTGCCAGGTCTCGCCGGCATTCAGTGACTTCCAGATGCCGAGGCCGATGGCGACATTGCCGCGCGTGTTGGCCTCGCCGGAGCCCACGTAAATGATGTTGGGATCGGAAGGAGCGAGCGCGAACGAACCGATCGACTGCGTTGCTTCCTCGTCGAACAGGGACCGCCATTTGCGGCCGCCGTCCTCGGATTTCCACAAGCCGCCCTGGGCTGCGCTCGCGTAGAAAACCAGCGGCTTGCCCGGCACGCCCGCGACGGCCGTCATGCGGCCGCCAACTGTGGGGCCGATCAGGCGGTATTCGAGTGCGCCGTATTCCTTCG
>JBATEA010000548.1:0-13154 GCA_049663745.1 Steroidobacteraceae bacterium
CCTCGATGCTGGAGAGCCTCGAGGGCCGCCGCGGCGAGATCCGCGTGCGTCCGCCATTGCCGGCGGAGAAGGGACTGTTCGGCGCGCCCACGGTGGTCAACAATGTCGTGACGCTTGCCACGGTGCCCGTCGTGCTCGCGGCCGGCGCCGCCAGCTACCGCGATTTTGGCCAGGCGAAATCGCGCGGCACCCTGCCATTGCAACTCGCCGGCAATGTGCGCCGCGGCGGGCTGATCGAACGGGCATTCGGCCTGACGGTGCGCGAGCTTCTGTACGACTACGGCGGCGGCTCCGCGAGCGGGCGGCCAATCCGTGCCGTCCAGATCGGGGGACCGCTGGGCGCATACCTTCCGGAATCGCAGTTCGACACGCCGCTCGAGTACGAGGCGCTCGCGGCAATCGGCGCGATGCTCGGGCACGGTGGCGTCGTCGTATTCGACGACACGGTGGACATGCTCGCCATGGCGCGTTACGCGATGGAATTCTGCGCCATCGAATCCTGCGGGAAGTGCACTCCCTGCCGCATCGGATCGGTGCGGGGCGCCGAGGCGCTCGGGAATATTGCCCGTGGAATCAACCCGGAAGCCAATCTTTCGCTCGTGGAAGAGCTCTGCGATACGATGTTGCAGGCGTCCTTGTGCGGACTCGGAGGTATGGCACCCTATCCGGTGCTGAGTGCGATGAAGCATTTCAGGGAAGACTTCGGGAAACGGGCCAGCAGAAGCTGACATGTACGCCATTGACCATAAGGACCTGGGCACGCCGGCCGCCGCGTCGGTCGAGTCGGTGACACTCGACATCGATGGCAGCACCGTCACCGTCCCCGCGGGCACCTCGGTCATGCGGGCCGCAACGCTCGCGGGCGGCCATATTCCGAAACTCTGCGCCACCGACACGTTGAAAGCCTTTGGTTCCTGCCGCCTGTGCCTGGTCGAGATCGAGGGGCGCAAGGGATTCCCGGCCTCGTGCACGACGCAGGTGGCGGAGGGAATGAAAGTGCGCACGCAGTCGCCGCGGCTGCAGAAGTTGCGGCGCGACGTGGTCGAGCTCTACGTGTCCGATCACCCCCTGGATTGCGCCGAATGTCCGGCCAACGGCCATTGCGAGCTGCAGGATGCGGCCGCGGAACTCGGCGTCGAGAGCTCGCGCTATGCGAATGGCGGTGCGACGCAGCGCGGCGTTGCGCAGGACGCCAGCAATCCCTATTTCGTGTTCAACCCGGATCTGTGCATCGTGTGTTCACGCTGCGTGCGTGCCTGCGACGAAGTGCAGGGGACGCTCGCGCTGACGATCGAGGGCCGCGGATTCGGATCGCGCGTATCGGCGAGCCAGCACCAGCCGTTCCTCGAGTCCGAATGCGTTTCCTGCGGCGCCTGTGTCGAGGCCTGCCCGACGGCCGCGCTGACCGAGAAACTGCCGATCGCGCTCGGGGCGCCGACGAAAGCAGTGACCACGACTTGCGGCTATTGCGGCGTCGGATGCTCGCTGAAGGCCGAGGTCAAGGACGAGACAGTCGTCCGGATGGTTCCGAATCGCGCAGGTTCCGCAAACAGGGGCCACGCCTGTGTGAAGGGCCGCTTTGCCTTCGGTTACACATCCCACGCCGATCGCGTCCGGCGGCCGATGATCCGCAGGCGCATCACGGATCCCTGGCGCGAGGTCAGCTGGGAGGAGGCGATCAGCTACACCGCCTCCGAGTTCAGGCGCATCCAGCAGGCATACGGCCCGAATTCGGTCGGCGGCATCACGTCCTCGCGCTGCACCAACGAGGAAACCTTCCTGGTGCAGAAGCTCGTCCGCGCGGCGCTCGGCACGAACAATGTCGACACCTGCGCAAGGGTCTGCCACTCGGCGACCGGCTATGGCCTGAAGCACACGCTGGGCGAATCGGCGGGCACCCAGGCCTTCACTTCCGCCATGAAAGCGGACGTGATCGTCGTGATCGGCGCCAACCCGACCGACGGTCATCCGGTCTTCGCCTCGCAGCTGAAGCGCCGCCTGCGCCAGGGTGCGAAACTGATCGTGATCGACCCGCGCGTGATCGACCTGGTGCGCACACCGCACATCGAGGCAACCGCGCACCTGCAACTGCGACCCGGCACCAACGTCGCAGTTATCAATGCGCTCGCCCATGTCGTCGTCACCGAGGGGCTTGCAAACGACGCATACGCCGAGGCGCGCTGCGAAGTCGACACCTACCGGAAGTGGAAAGCATTCGTTTCCGACGCCAGGAATTCGCCGGAGGCGACGCAGGCGATCACCGGCGTGCCGGCGGCGCTCCTGCGCAAGGCTGCACGTATCTATGCCGCGGGCCCGAACAGCGCGATCTACTACGGCCTCGGCGTCACCGAGCACAGCCAGGGCACGACCATGGTCATGGGTATCGCCAACATCGCCATGGCCACTGGCAATCTCGGTCGCGAGGGCGTCGGCGTCAGTCCGCTGCGCGGCCAGAACAATGTTCAGGGCTCCTGCGACATGGGATCTTTCCCGCACGAGTTCAGCGGCTATCGCCACGTGTCCGACGGTCCGACGCGCAGCCTGTTCGAGGCGGCGTGGAATGCCAAACTCGCGAGCGAACCGGGCCTGCGCATTCCGAACATGTTCGAAGCGGCGCTCGACGGCAGTTTCCGCGGCCTCTACATACAAGGCGAGGATTTCGTCCAGTCCGACCCGAACACCAATCACGTCGTTGCCGCGCTTTCAGCCATGGAATGCGTGGTCGTCCAGGACCTGTTCCTGATCGAGACCGCGCGTTATGCACATGTATTCCTGCCCGGCGCGTCTTTCCTCGAGAAGGAGGGGACGTTCACGAACGCCGAGCGGCGCATCTCGCGCGTGCGCAAGGTCACGGAGCCGCTGGCCGGTCTTGCGGACTGGGAAATCACGATGCAGCTCGCCAATGCGCTCGGCTATCCCATGCATTACACGCATCCCTCGGAGATCATGGACGAGATCGCGCGCCTGACGCCGACCTTCCGTGGCGTGACCTACGAAAAACTCGAGCGCCTCGGCAGCATCCAGTGGCCCTGCAATGATGCGGCGCCGGAAGGCACGCCGACCATGCACGTCGGCTCATTCGTGCGCGGCAAGGGCAAGTTCTACCTGACCGAATACGTGCCGACATCCGAGCGCAGCACGAGCCGCTTCCCGTTGCTGCTGACGACCGGTCGCGTGCTTTACCAGTACAACGTCGGCACGCAGACCCGCCGCACGGCGAACCTGGCCTGGCAGGAAGAGGACCGGCTCGACATGCATCCGGATGATGCCGAAGACCGCGGCATCAAGGACGGCGACTGGGTCGGCGTCACGAGCCGGACCGGCGACATGGTCCTGCGGGCGGTCGTGTCGCGGCGCATGACACCGGGCGTCGTCTACACGACCTTCCATTTCCCGGAGTCCGGAGTCAACCTGGTGACCACCGAGAATTCGGACTGGGCGACCAATTGCCCGGAATACAAGGTCACGGCCGTCGAAGTGGTCAGGGTCGGCCAGCCCGAGGCCTGGCAGGCCCGGATTCGCGCCGAGCGCAGCGCACAGCGCAGTCCGGCATTGCCGACCGCCTGAGGCGGAATTCATCGCGATGAATACCGAACGACTCGTCGCGATGGCCAATGACATCGCGGCATTCTTCGCCGTCGAACCGGACCAGGACTCGGCGGCGGAGCAGGTGGCGAACCACCTGAAGAAATTCTGGGAACCCCGGATGCGCAATGAAATCCGGCGCTTCGTGGAGCAGGGCGGGGCGGGCTTGAGTCCGCTCGCGAAGCGCGGCGTCGAACGCCTTTGAGCTGTCCCCAGACTGCCAGGAGCTACAACGTGGCGGGCTCCGCTTCTTCTGTTGTGCTGTGACGACGCGCGCGCACTGGCTTTCGCCGGCGTGCAGTTGATCACCGCGTGGACTGACTCGCTGCCTGCGGCGAGTAGGCAATAGCCAACTCGCGGTTCCTGTGCCGCGACCCGCCTTTGACGGTGCGCGCAGCCGTTGCAAGTTCAGGGATTGGAGTGCGCTTCGCGTTACTTCACCAGCCGCAGCGCGATTGGATAACGGTAGGCGACGCCTTCGTTGGCCTTGATCGCCGCGATGATGACCAGCACCAATGCGCCGATGCCGATGATCATCAACAGCGGGATGGTCAGCAATGCGCCAATGCCCAGGGACATGATGGTCAGGAGCAGCAGCACGAAGCAGGCAAGCGAAACCGTGATGGCGAAATTCAAGGCTTCCTTCGCCTGATCGGCGACGAAAGGCATCGTGTCTTTCTTCATGAGCCAAATGACCAGCGGCCCGATGAAGAAACCGATGCTGCCGCCCCAGCCGGAGGTCACCAGCCCACCGAGCAGCGCGGAAAGGTGCGCAAACATGGCCCACTGCTTTTCCTCGGCGCTGGCAGCGACTGCAGTCTGGGTGGATTCAGTCATGGAGGCTCCCCTCATTTGTTGTGCTATTCCCGCGTCGTCTTCTGTGGGCGACGGCCGACCGAAAGGATACGCCAAAAACGACCGGAAGCCACGCGGTAGGGGCAAGCCCCGGGTCTCAATCCCGCGCCAACGGCAGGACCGTGGATTCCTTGATGACAGTGACGACGATCGATGAATTGACAGACTGGACGTTCGGAATCTTCGACAGGTGATCGAGGAAGAATGCCTCGTATTCCTTCATGTCGTGCGTGACGATCCGCAGGCAGAAATCCCATTCGCCGGTCAGCGTGCAACAATCGAGCACTTCCGGGCGATCGCGGATCGCCTTTTCGAATTGCGCGAGCGCATCGCGGCCCTGGCTCGAAAGACGCACATGCACGTAGACCATCACGTCGAGTCCGAGCGCTTCTCGGTCGAGCAGCGCGACGCGTTGCTTGATCACGCCGCTTTCCTGCAACTGCTGGATGCGGCGCCAGCAGGTTGTGGTCGAGAGTCCGAGCTTCGCAGCGAGGTCGGCGGCGGAGAGCGCACCGTCGCGCTGCAGCTCGTCCAGAATGCGGCGGTCGCTGCGATCGAGTGAAATCTGCACCTTTGCTTTCATATTTTATCCGTATTAGAACATATCTTTTCGTTATTTTGCATTACAGCACAAGAATACAGCGAATCTGGCCTGATTCTTGAGTAAGATATGCGGGCCATCCCGGCCCCCGCCGTGCGAGTCTCCATGGTCACGAAGTCGCGCCTGCACGTGCCCAAGACTCCGGCCAGGCCCGGTGACGCCCCCGACTTCAGCTATCTCGAGTTGTCAGCGGCGGGCGCCGTCAAGCGCCCGGAAACGAGCGCACGCGTCCGCGATATCCAGTCGCTTTCCGACGAACTGGTGCGCGTGCTCGACGAGCAGCACCAGGCGGTCGGGCCGTGGAACCCGCGCCTCGAGCCACCGGACCTGCAGATTGCGCTGCGGCACATGCTGCTGACGCGCGTCTTCGACGATCGCATGCAGCGCATCCAGCGTTCCGGAAAGATCAGCTTCTACATGCGCTCCCTCGGTGAGGAGGCGGTTTCCGTCGCGATGGGCATGGCGCTGAAGCCGGGCGACATGCTGTTCCCGTCCTACCGCAACCAGGGCCTCTATGTCGTGCGTGGGCGCCCGATCGTGGACCTGATGTGCCAGCTGCTTTCGAACACCCGCGACATGTGCAAGGGACGCCAGCTGCCGGTCATGTATCACTGGCGCGACGGCCGCATCTTTTCCATCTCGGGCAATCTCGCGACGCAGTTTCCGCAGGCCGTGGGCTGGGCGATGGCCGCGGCGATCAAGGGCCAGGATGACATCGCCGTCAGCTGGCTCGGCGAAGGCTCGAGCGCGGAAGCGGATTTCCATCATGCGCTGTTGTTCGCGTCGGTCTACAAGGCGCCGGTGATCCTGAATGTCGTCAACAACCAGTGGGCCATCTCGACCTTCCAGGGCTACGCCGGCGGCGAACGCCGCAGCTTTGCGGCGCGCGGTCCGGGCTACGGCATCGCCGGCCTGCGCGTTGACGGCAACGATTTCCTCGCCGTCTACGCCGCGACGCAATGGGCCGCCGAGCGCGCCCGCACCGGCCATGGTGCGACACTGATCGAGCACGTGACCTACCGTGCCGCCGCGCATTCGACCAGCGACGACCCCGCGCGCTACCGTCCAAAAGAGGACTATCAGGGATGGCCGCTCGGTGATCCAATTGACCGGCTCAAGGATCACCTGATCGCACTCGGCGAATGGTCGGAGGAGCGGCATGCGGCGCTCACTGCGGAACTCGAGGCGCACATCGCCGCGTCGTGGAAGGAGGCGGTGACCTACGGCACACTGACCGACCCGCCGCGTCTTGATCCGGACCTGATGTTCGAGGACGTGTTCAAGGAAATGCCGCCGCACTTGCGCAAGCAGGAAGCGGAATTGCGCGCCGAGCTGGAGCGGGCTTAAGTCATGGCACAGAGAAACATGATCCATGCGCTCAACTCGGCGATGGACATCATGCTCGCTCGCGATCCGTCGGTCGTCGTGCTGGGCGAGGACGTCGGCTATTTCGGCGGCGTTTTCCGCTGTACCGAAGGCCTGCAGCGCAAGTATGGCGAGCACCGCGTGCTGGACACGCCGATCGCGGAGGGCGGGATCATCGCCGCGGCGATCGGGATGGCCGTCAACGGGCTGCGGCCGGTCGCCGAGATCCAGTTTGCGGACTACATCTATCCCGGCTACGACCAGATCGTCAGCGAGCTGGCGCGCATTCGCTACCGCAGCGCCGGCGAATTCTCCGCGCCCGTCACGGTGCGCACGCCGTCGGGCGGCGGCATCCGCGGCGGCCAGACCCACTCGCAGAGCCCGGAAGCCCTGTTCGCGCATGTCGCGGGGCTCAAGGTGGTGATGCCGTCGAATCCTTACGACGCGAAGGGGCTTCTGATCGCAGCCATCGAGGACGACGACCCGGTGATTTTCTTCGAGCCGAAGCGCATCTATAACGGGCCCTTCGACGGCGAGCCGGACAAGCCCGCCGTGCCCTGGAGCGCGCATCCAAAGGGCGAGGTGCCCGACGGCCACTACACCGTGCCGATCGGCAAGGCCGAGATCGTCCGCAGCGGAGGCGACCTGACCATCGTCACCTATGGCACGATGGTGCACGTGTCCGAGGCCACCGCCCGCAAACTGGGGCTGGATGCGGAGATCATCGATGTGCGCACGATGGTGCCGCTCGATACCGACACGATTTGCAGCTCGGTTGCCCGTACGGGCCGCTGCGTGATCGTGCACGAGGCAACGCGATTCGCGGGCTTCGGCGCCGAATTGTCGGCGACCATCCAGGAAGAGTGCTTCTGGAACCTGCAGGCGCCGATCTTGCGCGTGGCGGGTTGGGACACGCCCTATCCACACGCCTTTGAATGGGAGTACTTTCCCGGTCAGGCGCGTGTCGCAAAGGCGCTGAAGGCCGTCATGGAGGCCGCATGAGCCGCTTCGTCTTCAAAATGCCGGATCTGGGCGAAGGCACGGTCTCCGCCGAGGTCGTCGAGTGGAAGGTCAAAGTCGGCGACTCGGTCACCGAGGACCAGATCATCGCCGAGATCATGACCGACAAGGCCGCGGTCGAGATTCCCGCGCCAGTGAGCGGCCGCGTGGTCTCGATCACGGGCCAGCCGGGCGACATGGTCGCGGTCGGTTCCGAACTGATCGCCTTCGACACGACGGATGGCGCGACGGCCAAGGCCGTGCCGGCGGCAGTGCCGGCACCGGCACCAGCATCGGCGCCAGCCGGACGCCCGCCGACTGTTGGTTCGACCGAACCTGATTCGTTTGCGACCACGCGCGTGATGGCCTCGCCGGCCACGCGGCGCAAGGCGCATGTGGCGGGCATCGACCTTGCGACGGTCAGCGGCTCCGGTCCCGGCGGGCGGATTTCCGCGCAGGACATCGAGGCCGCGATCAATGGCGGCGGCGACACGGTCGTGCGTCCCGCGCTCCGGACTCCGCGTGAAGGCACCGAGGAGATCAAAGTCATCGGCGTGCGCCGCCTCATCGCACAACGCATGGGCGAGGCCAAGCGCAACATCCCGCACTTCGCCTATGTCGAGGAAGTGGATGTCACGGAACTCGAGGCGCTGCGCCAATACCTGAATTCGCGGCTCGGCAAGGACGCACCCTCGTTGACCTACCTGCCGTTCCTCGTGACCGCGCTGACGCGCGTGCTCGTGCAGTTCCCGCAGTGCAATGCCGTCTACGACGCCGAGCGCAACGTGATCATCCGCCACCGCGCCGTGCACGTCGGCATAGCGACCCAGACGCCGGACGGCCTGAAAGTGCCGGTCCTGCGCAATGCCGAGGCGCGCTCGCTCGCCGATGTTGCGCAGGAAATCCGGCGCCTGTCGGAGGCCGCGCGCATCAACAAGTCCACGCGTGAGGAATTGACAGGGTCCACGATCACGGTCACGAGTCTCGGCAGGCTCGGCGGTATCGCTTCGACGCCCGTCATCAACGCGCCTGAGGTTGCGATCATTGGCGTCAACAAGGCCGTCGAGAGGCCGGTCGTCGTCGACGGTGCAATCGCAATCCGCCGCATCATGAATCTCTCGTCCTCGTTCGATCACCGCTTCGTCGACGGATTCGACGCAGCGGCCATGATCCAGGCGCTCAAGGAGCGCCTGGAGCACCCCGCAACCATTTTCATACAGGATTGACCCATCCATGAACGCACAGGTCATGCAGTCCAGGATCGCGCCCGACACGACGACTCGTCCCGCCTTCGGCACCGTAATGGCAAGCACGATGGCCGTCGCCACTTTCAGGGACGGCAAATGGTCGGCGCACGAGCTGCGAAAGTACGGGCCGATCGAGATCAGCCCGGCGGCGCATGCGCTGCACTACGGAAGCGCCCTCTTTGAGGGGTTCAAGGCCTACCGCTGGGCCGACGGCAGCATCAACATCTTCCGGATGGACCGCCATATCGCGCGCATGCGCCAGAGCGCGCGCGGACTCGTGATGCCGGAGCCCGATGCCGCACAGCTCGCGGCGATGATCACCGCGGTCGTCGACCGCGTGCGCAATGAAGTTCCGGAGGCGCCGGGCGCGCTGTATCTGCGCCCGATGCTGTTCGGCCTGGGCGCGAGCATCGGCGGCGCTTCGGCGCCTGCGTCGGAAGTGATGCTGATCGTGCTCGCAAGCCCGGTCTGGGATTACTTCACCGCCGGCCCGAAGGCGCTGCGTATTTATGTCGAGGAGCAGGCGACGCGCTGCGCCTCGCATCTCGGCATGATCAAGGCCAGCGGCAACTATGCGGCCGCGATGGGTCCGACGATGGCGGCACGGCAGAAGCACCAGGTGGACCAGGTGCTGTTCTGCCCGAGCGGCGAGGTGCAGGAGACCGGAGCTGCCAACTTCCTGCTGATCAAGGATGGAAAGATCCTGACCCGCAGTCTCGACACGACCTTCCTGCACGGCGTGACCCGCGATTCGCTGCTGACGATCGCGCCGGACATGGGCTTCAAGGTCGAGGAGCGCGTGTTTACGGTCGACGACATGCTCGACTGGGTCAAGGACGGCGAAGCCGCGCTCTCCGGTACGGCTGCGGTGCTGGCCGGTGTCGGAACGCTCGTGCGCCACGGCGGGCGCGAATACAAGGTCGGGACCGGCGAGGTCGGCCCGAATACGCGCCGCCTGCGCGCGGCGCTGGTCGCGATGCAGCAGGGCGAAGTCCCGACGCCGGCAGGCTGGACCACCCGGGTCTGAGGACCGGGGCGGCCCTTTCACGGGAGCAGCGGTGAAAGGCCGAACAAGGGTCAATCATCCGCCCGAGGTCTCCGTGCCGGCGGACAACCGGCCGCTGGTCGCGCCGATCCAGCAGACCGTCAAGTTCGCCTTCGAGAGCCTAGAAGAGACGATGCGCGCCTACCGCGGCGAGCGCGAGGGTTACTACTACACACGACAGTCGAACCCGACGACCCGCCAGCTTGAGAGACTGCTCGCCGAATTGCAGGGCCGCGACGACTGCATCGCAGTGGGCTCCGGCGTCGCCGCCGTCGCGGACTGCCTGCTGGCGCTGACGCGCAGCGGCCAGCATGTGCTGTGCTTCGTCGAGACTTATACGCCCAGCCGCCAGTTGATCCAGGGCCTGCTGGGTCGTTTCGGCGTTGCGCACACGATGCTCTCGATCGAGGACGACGCAGGCATCGAGCGCGTCCTTGCCGAGAAGCCGACCCGGCTGGTCTGGTTCGAGAGCCCGACCAACCCGGTGACGCGCGTCGCGGACATCGGCCGCATCACGCGCGCGGCGCATGCGCATGGCGCACTGACGGTGCTCGACAATACCTTTGCGGGCTTCCACAACCACGGCCAGTACGGCGTGGACGTCTTCGTGCACAGCCTCACGAAATACGCCTCCGGCCACGGCGACGTGATGGGCGGCGCGATCATCGCGCGCGACGAACTGATCCGCGCGATCCGTCGCGACGCGGTCGTGCTGGGGGCTTTGCTCGATCCGCACGCCGCGTTCCTGGTGATGCGCGGCATGAAGACCTATTACCTGCGGCTGGATGCCCAGACCGCGAGTGCCGCGCGCATCGCGGCCTTTCTCGACGATCATCCGGCAGTCGCGCGAGTCCATTATCCGGGGCTCGCCGGCCATCCGCGCCACGCGCTCGCGCGCGAGCAGATGCACGACTTCGGCTCGATCGTCGCCTTCGACCTCGAGGGCGGCCTGGAGGCGGGGCGCGTGTTCTCGGATGCGCTGGAATTCTTCGCGATCGCGCCGAGCCTTGGTTCGGTCGAATCGCTCGTGATGCCCGCGCAGCTCCTGCGCGCGCGCGGGCTCACCGCGGAACAGGTCGCGATCAGCGGGATCGGCGACGGCACCGTGCGCCTCTCGATCGGCATCGAGGACACCGATGACCTGATTGCAGACCTGGATGCCGCACTTTCGCGGGTGGCCGAAGCCTAGTAGCTGCTCGCGATCCGCACGCGGTGCCGATGATAGGGCAGTACCTCGACGACGGCGCCGGCCTGCAGCCGCTCCTGCAGGGCGCGCCACCAGCCCGCCTCGAAGATCTCGCCGTGCTTTTCGAGGAATACCTCGCGCAGGCGTCCCTCGAAGCCCAGGAAGTTCAGGAAGGTCTCGGGAAAGACGTCATTGTCGGCGACGTAGAACCAGCTTTCGGCACGCATCTCGTCGTCGAGCGTCGTGGCCTGCGGCAGATCGCGGAAGCGGCAGTCCGTGACGCGGCACAGGTCATCGTAGTCGTAGAAGATCACACGGTTGTGGCGGGTGACGCCGAAATTCTTCAGCAGGAGGTCGCCCGCGAAGATGTTCGTGTATGCGAGGTCGCGTATCGCCTGGCCGTACTCGATCACCGCGAGCTCCGCTTCCTCCGGTGTGGCGCTGCGCAGGAAAAGGTTGAGCGGCGTCATGCGCCGCTCCACGTAGGCATGGTCGACGATGACGTCGTCGCCCTCGACGTGCACGTGCAAGGCACATTCGTCGGTTAGTTCTGCCAGCAGGTCCGGATCGAAGCGGCGGCGCGGCAGGCGGATGCGGCGGAATTCCTGGGCATCGACCAGGCGCCCGGCGCGGTCATGTTTGAAGACCATGTCGTACTTCGCCATGACTTCGTCGCGCCGCAGGTCTTTCACGGGCGGAAAGTGGTCGCGGATCACCTTGAATATGACGTCGAAGTTCTCGAGCGTGAAACAGGCCATCACGAGGCCGCGCTCGCCCGGCGCCCGCACGAAGCGGTCGTCGGTGCCGTCGAGGTGCCGGTAGATTTCCCGGAACCGCTCGGTCTTTCCCTGCTTGGCGCGGCCCAGCACCGTGAACAGCTCGGAAACCGGCTTGTGCGGCAGGATCGAGCGCAGGAAAAGCACGGCTTCGCCGACGCGCTCCAGGTCCACGTGGAAATAAGAACGCGAGAAACTGAACAGGATCGAGACGTCGCTTTCGCGAAGCATTACGGCGTCAACCAGTACCCCGCGCCGCGTATTGCGAAACGCGATTGCAAGCGGCAACAGCCATCCCTCGCCGAGGATCCTGCCCACCACATAGGCTCGGCTCATCTGGTAGAAGACCGGCCGGATGACTTCGACCTCGCGCAGCGGCCGTTTTTCGCCTGCCAGCTGGAGGCGCAGCTTCAGGTCAGTGGCAACGTGCCGGACGCTGCCCTCGAAATCGCGCCATGGCGTGCGAAAACGGAAGTCCGACAGCAGCTCCTCGATCAGCAACTCGACGGAGCCTCGGTTCCCGTAACGGTTGGTGCCGACCTGCGAGCCGACGCCGCGCAGCGGGTCGACCTCGAGCGCGAAGAACTCGATCGTCGCGTTGACGCCGACGGTGTCGAACAGCCGCCGCGTGATCGAGTTGAAGAAGGTCTTCAGGAACTCGGGATCGGTCAGCGCGGCGATCTGGCCGGCGTAACTCTCCTTGATCGCCGCCCATAGGGCCGTGTCCATTGCGCGCGGGCCAAGCTGCTGGCGCAGCTGCGACGTGGTCTGGTTGACCATCCTCGAATAGAGATCGAGGCGTTCGACGACGTCGGCCTGCACCCCGGCCCAGTCGCGATTCTCGAACCGCTCGGGGGCGCGCCGCGTGATGGAGCGGTATTCAGCGTTGTAGCGCGCAAAGGCCGCGACGATCGCGGCGGCGCAATCATGCGCCACCGCGGCATCTATCGGGGACGCAGCAGCCTCAGCCACGGCATGCCATCACGCGCTGCAACGCGGCCCGGCTTATCAGGCCATGTTGCGGATCAGCGCGTCGCCGAATTCGCTGCACTTGACCTCGGTGGCACCTTTCATGAGTCGCGCGAAATCGTAAGTGACCACCTTGTCTCCGATGGACTTGTCCATGGCCCGGATGACGAGGTCCGCCGCCTCGGTCCAGCCCATGTAGCGCAGCATCATCTCGCCCGACAGGACCACCGAGCTCGGGTTGACCTTGTCGAGGTTGGCATATTTCGGCGCCGTGCCGTGCGTCGCCTCGAATATCGCATGGCCTGTCAGGTAATTGATATTGCCGCCGGGCGCGATGCCGATGCCGCCGACCTGCGCAGCCAGCGCGTCGGAAAGGTAGTCGCCATTGAGATTCAACGTCGCGATGACGTCGAATTCCTCCGGTCGCGTCAGGATCTGCTGCAATGTGATGTCGGCGATCGCGTCCTTGATCAGGACGCGGCCCGCAGCCAGCGCGTGTTTCTGTTCGTCGTTGGCGGCCGCATCG
>JBATEA010000549.1:0-2060 GCA_049663745.1 Steroidobacteraceae bacterium
GGCGCGCCGCCACCATTTCCATGTCGCGGCCGGCAATCTCACAGGCCATGCCAAGCCCGACGATCGACGCCACATTCTCCGTCCCCGGCCGCAATCCTCGTTCGTGTCCGCCCCCGACCAATAACGGTGCTATCGGCGTACCGCGCCGGATGAAGAGCGCACCGACACCCTTCGGTGCATAGAGCTTGTGACCGGCGACCGAGAGCAGGTCCACGCCCAGTTCGCGCACATTCAGCGCGACTTTGCCGACCGACTGCGCGGCATCGGTGTGCAGCATCGCGCCACGCTCATGTGCCAGTCCCGCGAGTTCCTCGACCGGCTGCAACACGCCGGTTTCATTGTTCGAGTGCATCACCGTCACGAGCGCCGTTTCTGCATCGATGGCCGCGCGTGCTTCCTCGACGCGGGCACGGCCGTCGCCGTCCACTCCGATGCGTGTGACGCGCATTCCATGCGACGCCAGCCAGGCGCAGGTCTGCTCCGTCGCCGGGTGCTCGATGACGGTCGTGACCAGGTGTCGCCGCTCGCCGCGTGCCTCGATGCTGCCACGGATGGCGAGGTTGTTGGCCTCCGTGCCACCCGAGGTGAAGATCACTTCGTCGCGGTCCGCGCCGAGCAGGTCCGCCACCTGACGCCGCGCCCGCGCGACGGCTTCCTGCGCGCGCCGGCCGTAGACGTGGTCGCTCGATGGATTGCCGAAGTGCTCGCGAAGGTACGGCAGCATGGCGTCCACGACCTCCGGAAGAACCGGTGTCGTGGCATTGTGGTCGAGGTAGATGGGTGCGTTTTGCGTCATGATCGGCGCGCGTGGAAATTCAAGGTCTCGGTCATGCGCAACGCTACCACGAGCCCGGAAACGAACGTGATTGCTGCGACGACCCACATGGCCGCCGGCAATCCGAATGCATCGGCCGTGATGCCGGCGAGCAGCGCGCCAACCGCGTAGCCGAGGTCGCGCCAGAGCCGGTACACGCCGACCGACGACGCCCGCCAGGTCGGATGCGCAACATCGCCGATTGCGGCCAGCAGCGTCGGATAAACCATCGCCGTCCCGATGCCGAGCAGCGCGGCCCCGACGGCAAATCCGGTGAAGGCCTGTGCGAGCACCACGACCCCGATACCGGCGGCCTGGACCCACATGCCTGAGGCGATGAGCCACTTGCGCCCGACCCGGTCGGACCAGGCACCCGTGGCGAGTTGCGCGACGCCCCAGGTTGCGGGATAGATGGCTGCAAGTGTGCCGACCTGCTCCAGGCTCATTTGAGCGGCTACGAAGAAGAGCGGAAATAGCCCCCATGCCATGCCATCGTTCAGGTTGTTGACGAGGCCGGCCTGGCTGACGCTCGAAAGGTTTCGATCCGTGAGCGTCGTGCGCCAGAAGATCTCGCGTTGGGAGAGCGCGCCGCCGGGCGTCAGATCTCCATACAGCCGGGTTTCGGCCGCGACGTGGTGTCGTGTCTCGCGCACCAGCAGCGTCGAAAGGAAAAGACCCGCCGCCACGAAGCCGACCCCGAGATAAAACGGCTCGGGACGCAGACCGTAACGGGCGGCGATGAATCCGGTGGCGAGCGCGCTGCCGGCGACCGCGATGTAGCCTGCGAACTCATTCCACCCCATCGCGAGGCCGCGGTCTTTTGCCCCCGCGAGATCGATCTTCATGATGACGGTCGTTGACCAGGTGAGGCCCTGGCTCACGCCGAGAAAGGCGTTGGCCGCAAGCACCCAACCCCACGAGGGCGCCCACATGAGCAGGAACGGCACTGGCACCGCGACGACCCATCCGGCCACCAGTATGTGCTTGCGACCGAAGCGATCCGAAAGGCGCCCCGCGAGGTAGTTCGTCAATGCCTTGGTCACGCCGAACACGATGATGAATGAGAGGACTGCGGTCTTGGCGGCGAGCTGGAATTCCTGCTCGGCGATCGGGGGCAGGATGGCGCGCTCCATGCCGACCATCGCACCCACGAAGGCATTGACGACGACGAGCAGAGAGAACTGCGCCAGGTTCTCGCGCAGGCCCAGGCGAATGGTGGGCGGTTGTTGCCGCATCGGGTCCCCGG
>JBATEA010000550.1:0-2561 GCA_049663745.1 Steroidobacteraceae bacterium
GAAGGACAAGAGCGGCGAGTCGGGCCGCACGAATTTCGGGTCGGCGAAATCCTTCAGGTCGTTGCCGGCCGTATAGGCCGAGCCGGCGCCGGTGAATAACACCGCGCGCACCGCCTTGTCCGCCGAGGCCTCCCGCAGGTGCCTGAAGACGGCCTCGTACATCTCCCCGGTCAGCGCGTTCTTCTTCTCCGGACGGTCGAATGTCAGGGTCGCAACACCCTGGTCGAACTGGTAGCCGATGCCCATGTGTCGTCGATCCTCCGGATCGTCATAATGCCTCAAATGACGGCCTCCGAGCGCCCACCCGCCACCGAGCCCCTGTTCGCGGGTCTCGAAAGCCATACGCCGATGATGCAGCAATACCTGCGCATCAAGGCCGCGCACCCGGACCTCTTGCTGCTGTACCGGATGGGCGATTTCTACGAGCTTTTCTACGAGGATGCGCGCCGCGCCTCGAAGCTCCTCGATATCCTGCTGACCCAGCGCGGCGAATCGGCCGGCAGCGCCATTCCGATGGCCGGCGTGCCGGTCGACAAGCTCGACACTTATCTCGCGCGGCTCGTGAAACAGGGCGTGCCGGTCGCGATCTGCGAGCAGGTCGGCGAGGTCGGCAAGAACAAGGGCCCGGTCGAGCGCGAGGTCGTGCGCATCGTGACGCCGGGAACCATCACCGACGATGCGCTGCTCGACGCCAACCGCGAGACGCTGCTCGCGGCCATCGCATTGGACGGTGAGGCCTTCGGCCTGTCGTGGCTCGACCTCAGCGCCGGCCGCTACAGCATTCTCGAGGGCGAAGGCCGGGAAGCCCTGCTGTCGGAACTGGAACGCCTGCGGCCCGCGGAGCTTCTGCTCGCCGAGGGCACCGGTGGCCGGCTCGGGGCGGCACTACGTACGCATGTCGTCGAGAGGCCGCCCTGGCATTTCGAGCAGGATTCCGCGCGCCGGGCCCTGAACCAGCAATTCGGCACGCAGGACCTTGCGGGTTTCGGCGCCGAGGACCTCCACCTCGCGCTCGGCGCCGCCGGGGCCCTCCTTCAATACGTGCGCGACACGCAGCGGGGGGCGCTGCCGCACCTGACCGGGATCACGCGGGAGTCGCGCGACGAGGCGCTCGCGATGGATCCGGCGACGCGGCGCAATCTCGAGCTCGACCGGAGCCTCGCAGGCCGCGACGAGCACACGCTCGCCGGCGTCATCGACCACACGGCGACCGCGATGGGCGCACGCTGCCTGCGGCGCTGGATCCAGCGGCCACTGCGCGATCACGCGGAGCTGCGCCGCCGCTACCAGGCGATCGCGACGCTGATCGAATCCGGCCGCGCGGCCGCCTTGCACGAATCCCTGCGCGGCATCGGCGACGTCGAACGCGTGCTCGCGAGGATTGCACTTCGATCGGCACGGCCGCGCGATCTCGGCATGCTGCGGGCCGCGCTGGGCGGGCTTCCGCGTATTGATGAGACGCTGTCGGGTCTTGACTCGCCACTCCTCTCGGAAATTGCCGGTGACCTCGCGGCGCAGCCGGAATTGCACGAACTCCTCACTCGCGCGCTGGTCGAGACACCGCCGCCGCTCCTGCGCGACGGCGGAGTATTCGCGGCGGGCTACGACATCGCGCTCGACGACGAGCGCGCCATCGCGACCGGCACGGACCGGCATTTATTCGAGCTCGAGGAACACGAGCGCCGCCGCACGGGGCTTTCCCAGCTGCGACTCGGCTACAACCGCGTGCACGGTTATTACATCGAGCTGCCGCGCAGCCAGGCCGGGCGCGCGCCGCCCGATTATCACCGCCGCCAGACCATCAAGAATGCCGAGCGCTACACGACGCCGGAGCTGAAGCAGTTCGAGGACAGCATGCTGGGCGCCCGCGACCGCGCGCTCGCGCGCGAGCGTGAACTCTACGAGGCGCTGCTCGACGAGCTGACGCTGGCGCTTCCGAGCCTCAAGCGCCTCGCCGGGGCCCTCGCAATCGTGGATGTCATCGCGAATCTCGCCGAGCGCGCCGTGACGCTTTCCTACGTGCAGCCGGAACTCTCGGACGAGCCGGGTCTTCGCATCGCGGGTGGTCGCCATCCGGTCGTCGAACGCGTGCTCGAGGAGCCCTTCGTGCCGAATGACCTCGAATTGCGCGACGGCCGGCGCATGCTCGTGATCACGGGCCCGAACATGGGCGGCAAGTCCACCTACATGCGCCAGGCGGCGCTGATCCTGGTGCTCGCCTCGATCGGCAGCTACGTGCCGGCGGACAAGGCCGTCATCGGCCCCTTCGACCGGATTTTCACGCGCATCGGCGCGTCCGACGACCTCGCGGGCGGGCGCTCGACCTTCATGGTCGAGATGACCGAGGCTGCCGTGATCCTGAACGCGGCGACCGAGCAGAGCCTCGTGCTGATGGACGAGATCGGCCGCGGCACCAGCACCTACGACGGACTTTCGCTCGCCTTCGCCTGCGCAAGCCACATTGCACGGCGTTTGCGCGCATTCACGCTGTTCGCGACGCATTACTTCGAACTGACCGAGATCGCCACGGAATTGCCCGAGGTGGACAACGTGCATCTCGA
>JBATEA010000551.1:0-3762 GCA_049663745.1 Steroidobacteraceae bacterium
GCAGCGATTTGAACTCGCCAAGATGGCCGTGGCTTCGTCGCACCAGCGGCGGGGCATCGGCGAGTCGCTGGGAGCGGCGGCCATCGCATTCGCCCGCGATGCGGGCGCGGCATCGGTCTTTCTGCGAACCAACAGTCGCCTCGCCAATGCAATCCGCCTCTACGAGCGCCTGGGATTCCGCCATGGGCAAGATCCGGACCCGCCGGAATACGCGCGGGCCGACGTTTACATGGAATTGCGATTCGTCACGCCACAGGACCAATAGGAAGCAACATGCACAAGAGCAAACTCGCCGGATTCATCATCGACTGCCGGACCGACGACCTGGAGTCGGCCGCCACGTTCTGGTCCGCCGCACTCGGCATGGAGACGCGCGCGCTGCCGGGCGAGGAGGGCAAGAAGTACCTCAAACTGGTGGATCCCGAAGGTTTCCTGGACATCGAGGTGCAGAAGGTGCGTCACGAGAGCCGCGTGCACCTGGACATCGAGACGGATGACGTTGAGGCGGAGATCCAGCGGCTCGAAAAGCTGGGCGCGAAGCGCCTCGAGAAAATCCAGAGCTGGTGGGTCATGCAGGCGCCAACCGGGCAGAATTTCTGTGTCGTGCGGGTATACGACAAGGATTTCGCGAAGCGCGCCCGCAGCTGGGACTGAACGGCTGAACCTGGAGATCACCATGGTCACACTCATGCAGCGATTCGACAGACAGGCCTATGCGCTCCTGCGCATCGTTTCGGGCTTCCTGTTCCTCTGGCACGGCTCGCAGAAGCTGTTGGAATATCCATCCGCCTCCGGCGCGCCGGAATGGATTGTCTACACGGCGGGGCCGATCGAACTGGTTGGTGGCACGCTGATCATGATCGGACTGTGCACGCGCTGGGCCGCGTTCATCGCCTCCGGGATGACGGCGGTCGCCTACTGGCTGATGCACGCGAAGCAGGGAGGGCTCCCGATCGTCAACAAGGGCGAGCTCGCGGCGCTTTACAGCTTCGTGTTCCTCTACATTTCCACGCAGGGCGCCGGCATCTGGAGCGTTGACGGAATGCGCAGCAAGCCGGGCTCCTGAAAGCATTCCGATGTTCCTGAAGGTCTGCTGCATCGCCGATCTCGCGGAGGCGCGGCTCGCGGTTTCGGCCGGCGCCGCGGCAATCGGGCTCGTCTCCGAGATGCCGAGCGGGCCGGGCGTCATCCCCGACGAGCTGATCGCGGAGATCGCCGCGACTATTCCGCGCCCGACCGAGACATTCCTGCTGACCGCGCGGCGCGATGCCGATGCGATCGTCGAACAGCACCGGCATTGCGGCACGACCGCGCTGCAACTCGTCGACCAGGTGCCTGCCGCCGAATTGCGCCGCTTGCGGGTGCAACTTCCCGGCGTGCGCCTCGTCCAGGTCGTGCACGTGGACGGTGAGGATTCGGTCGATGAGGCGCGCGCCGTCGCGGCGCTGGTCGACACGCTGCTGCTCGACTCGGGCAATCCGCGCCTGCCGGTCAAATTGCTGGGCGGAACAGGGCGCGTGCACGACTGGTCCTACAGCCGGCGCATCCGTGAGGTCGCCGGCGTGCCCGTGCTGCTGGCGGGCGGGTTGCACCCGGGCAATGCCAGGGCCGCAATTGCCGCGGTCGCGCCTTCAGGCCTGGACGTTTGCAGCGGCCTGAGGACCGGCGGAGGGCTCGACGCCGCCAAGCTCGCGGCGTTTGTCGCCGCCATCGGCTGATATGATCGACGACTGTCAGCCAAGGAGTGAAGGGCCATGATCGGTTATGTGTGCCTCGGTACGAATGACCTGCCACGCGCGGCAAAATTCTATGACGCACTGCTCGGTGAACTGGGCGCCAAGCGCTTCATGGATTTCGACACGTTCATCGCCTGGAGCAGTGGCCACGACAAGCCGGGCATCGCGCTGACGAAGCCCTTCAATGGCAAGCAGGCGACCGTCGGCAACGGCGTGATGGTCGCGCTGGACGTCGGCACGCCGGCGAGGGTCGACGCCATGTACAAGAAGGCGATGGAGCTCGGCGCCACCGACGAGGGGCCGGCCGGGGCACGCAGCGACGATTTCTACGCCGGTTATTTCCGGGACCCCGACGGCAACAAGCTGAGCTTCTACTGCATGACGTGAGCGAGCCATTTTCCATCGCGACCGTTGCCGGCTGGGGCGACATGGATGCCAACGCGCACATGGCGAATGTCGCATACATGAACAAGTGCGTGGACGCGCGCATGAGTTTCTTCGTGCATTGCGGATTTCCGGCAACCGAATTCGCGCGGCGCAGGATCGGGCCGGTCGTGCGGCGCGACGAGATCGAATACTTCCGGGAGGTGTCGCTGCTCGAGCCGATCACCGTTACGCTGACGCTCGGCGGCTGTGCGCCGGACGGTTCGCGATTCCGGCTCGTCAACGAAGTGCTGCGCGCCGACGGCAAGGTGGCTGCGCGCGTGCGCACCGAGGGAGGCTGGCTCGACCTTTCCGCGCGCAAGCTGATCGCGCCGCCGGCGGAATTGTTGGCGGCATTGCAGAAACTGCCGCACAGTGAAGACTTCGAGGAACTCCAGTCGAGCCTGAAGTCATGAAAACCTGGCACGGCGGCTGTCATTGCGGTGCGCTGGGATTCGAGTTCCACACGGCGCTCGCACCTTCGGCCTGGTCCATCCGGGCCTGCCAGTGCAGCTATTGCCGTGCGCATGCGGGCGTCTACACGTCCGATCCGGCCGGGCAGGTGCAATTCACGCATCGGGAGCCGGGGTGCGTGTCGCGTTATCGCTTCGGGCACAAGACGGCTGATTTCATCTTTTGTGGACGTTGCGGCGGGTACCTGGGCGCGGTGGCCGACATTGGAGGCCAGACGCTCATGGTCATCAATATTCACTCGCTGGATCCGCGGCCTGGCGGCATGCCGGAGGCGCAACCGATGTCCTACGAAGGCGAATCCAGCAATTCGCGCGATTTGCGCCGCGTCGGGCGCTGGACGCCGGTCAAAGACTCCTAGCGTTGCAGCACGTACTCGCCCGGCGCGTCGCCGAGCGGCGAATACCCGGCTTCGGGCGCACCCATCGCGGGTGGCTCGACGCGGCCGGGTGAGGAGTGCGCTTTCAGCCATTCCGCCCAGGTCGGCCACCAGGATCCCGGTGACGGCGCAGTCGCCGCGAACCAGTCGTCCGCACCGAGCCGCGGATCGGCGCTGCGCCGCGTGCGCACGCGATGGCGGCGTTTCGGATGCACGGGACCGCTGACGATGCCGGCGTTGTGGCCGCCACTCGTCAGCAGGAACGTGAATTCCTTCGAACCGGTCAATTGGTCCACCTTGTAGACCGACTTCCACGGTGCGACATGATCGGTCTCGGTGCCGACCACGAACATCGGCACGTGGATGTCGGACAGCCGGATGGCTTCGTCCTCGACCTTGAAGCGGCCCTCGGCCAGGTCATTTCGCAGGTAGAGTCCCAGCAGGTATTCCGTGTGCATCTTCCAGGGCATGCGCGTGCCGTCGGCATTCCAGGCCATCAGGTCGATCATCCCTTCGCGTTCGCCCTTCAGGTAGGACTTCACGGCGGGCTGCCACAAGAGATCGTGTGCGCGCAGCATCGTGAAGGCGCCGCCCATCTTCGCCGAGTCGAGGACGCCCTCCTTGCGCATCATCGCCTCGAGCATCTCGATCTGCGCGGGGCTGATGAAGAGCGACAGCTCGCCCGGCTCGCTGAAATCGGTCTGCGCGGCGAACAGCGAGATGTCCCTGATGCGCTTGTCACCCTGGCGCGCC
>JBATEA010000552.1:0-7237 GCA_049663745.1 Steroidobacteraceae bacterium
TCGAGATCCTGGTACACGAGCCAGTCCGCGCCGATGATTCTGGCGACTTCGTCTTCACTGTGTCCGGCGGCAACCAGCTCGGTTGCGACCGGCATGTCGATGCCGTAGACGTTCGGGAACCGCACCGGCGGAGCCGCCGAGGCGAAATAGACCTTGAGGGCGCCGGCTTCGCGGGCCAGTTCGACCAGCTGCGCCGAGGTCGTGCCGCGGACGATCGAGTCGTCCACCAGCAGCACGTTGCGCCCGCGGAACTCGAGGTCGATGGCATTCAGCTTGCTGCGCACGGATTTCTGTCGCTGCTCCTGTCCGGGCATGATGAAGGTCCGCCCGATGTAGCGGTTCTTGACGAAGCCCTCGCGGTACTTCACGCCGAGCGACAGCGCGAGCTGCGCCGCGCTGGTGCGGCTGGTATCGGGTATCGGGATCACGACGTCGATGTCATGGTCGGGACGCAGGCGCGCGATCTTTTCCGCGAGCTTCTCGCCCATCCGCATGCGCGCCTTGTGCACCGAGATGTTGTCGATGATCGAGTCGGGCCGCGCGAAGTACACGTACTCGAAAATGCACGGCGTGTGCTGCGCCGCCGGCGTGCATTGCCGCGCGTGCATCCTGCCTTGCAGGTCGACGTAGAGCGCCTCGCCGGGGCCGACATCCCGGACCAGCGTGAAATCCAGCATGTCGAGCGCGACACTCTCGGACGCCAGCATCCATTCCGGCCCGCGCGGCGTCTCGCGCCGCCCGAGCACGAGCGGCCGGATGCCGTGCGGATCGCGGAACCCTATGAGGCCGTGGCCGACGATCAGCGCGACGACCGCATAACCGCCGCGGCAGCGGCGGAATACGGCCTCGAGGGCGCGGAACACGTCGGAGGGCTGCGGCCTCGCCGCGGTCGAGCGCTGCAATTCGCTGGCAAACACATTCAGCAGGACTTCGGAGTCCGAGCGCGTGTTCAGGTGGCGGCGATCCTCCGCGACCATCGTGCGCGTCAGTTCTTCGGCATTCGTCAGGTTGCCGTTGTGGCCGATACCGATGCCGAAGGGCGCGTTCACGTAGAAGGGCTGGGCCTCGTCGGCGCTGTCGCAGCCGGCGGTCGGATAGCGCACGTGGCCGATGCCGGCATTGCCGGCCAGCAGGCGCATGTCGCGTTCGCGGAATACGTCGCGGACCAGGCCATTGTCCTTGCGCGAAAACAGCGCGCGGTCGTCCATCGTCATGATGCCGGCCGCATCCTGTCCGCGGTGTTGCAGCACCGTCAGCGCGTCGTAAATTCTCTGGTTGACCGGACCCGTGCCGACCATGCCGACGATGCCGCACATGGCATTAGCTCCTGGGGGTTTCGGCGGCGCGATCCAGCAGGTCGGCGGCGGCCGGCTCGGCATAGCGCACGAGCCAGTTGGCGACCGCTTCGGCGGCCGACATGGATTTCGTCTTTTGCCACCAGGGCTCGACGTCGAGGTTGACGGCCCGGCCCCCGATCACCAGCAGGCCGATCACGACCACCGCGCGCACCATCCCGAAGAGCCCGCCGAGGGTGCGATCCATTGCGGCCAGGCCCGCCGCGCGCTGCATGAAGTACGAAACGATCGCGCCCGCGGCCGCGCCGACCAGCAGCGTCAGGAACAGCACGATCGCCCGGCCCACCCATTCGCGTATGCCCGGCTCGGCGAGCGCACCGCCCAGCCACGGATACAGCAGGTAGGCGAAATGCCAGGCGAGCCACAGGCCGATCAGCCAGGAAAGCAGCGAAATGGCCTCGCGAACGAATCCGCGCAGGCAGCCCAGGACGAGCGATATCAGCAGGATTGCTGCAAAGAGATGGTCAGCGCCATTCATTGGGAAGTGGCTCCATCGAGGCGAGCCGCATTCTAGCCGAACAGGGCAAAGACCGCCGGATGCGTTTCACGGATGCGGCGCGACCACCGGCTGATATCCATCCTTGCGCAGGCGGTCGGCGATGGCGACGGCACGCTCGCGGTCCTGCTCCGGGCCGACGCGAACACGGTGCAGCAATTGCCCGCCGGCCCGGTACTCGAGCAAGAATGCCGCATAGCCACGCGCGCGCAGCTTCGTCACCAGTTCTTCCGCCTTGGCGCGGCTCGAGAAAGCACCCAGTTGCACCGCCCAGGCGGTTGGTCCCGTGGCCAATGGTTGAGTCCGCGTGACCGTCGCCGCAGCCCGGGGCATCTTCGAAGCCGCGGTCGTGGTATCGGCTGGCAGCGGTGGCGACGCGGCGAGCGGCGGCGCTGCGGCCGGCGGAGCAACCGGCTTTGCCTCGGCGATTTCCGGCTCTGGCACGAGACCGTCGTTCCCGGCGGGTGCCGCTCTGCCGCCCAGGTCGATTTCGACGCTCTTGGTCGGCGCGGCCGCGGAATCGACGCGCGCGGTGCTCGGGCCCCTCAGCACGGCGGGCACCAGCAGCACGATGACCGCCACGAGCACCAGGGCGCCCACCAGCCTTTCGCGAATCCTGACGTCCATTGCGGTCGAATTGTATCTTGCGTGCCCGCCTCAAGTCGCGAGACCGAGCACCGCAAGGGCGGGACCCACCGTGTGAAACGAGCCAAACACGAGGATGCGGTCGCCCTCAGCGCTGATGCCACGTGCGCGTTCGCATCCGCTTGCAACGCTCTGCGCGGTCGAAACCGCCGCCCCGGTGCGCAATGCGATGCGTGCCGCGAGATCCGCCTCGGGCTGCGATCGCGGTCCGTCGAGCCTGACGACGACCCATTCCTGCACCTGCCCCTGGAGCGCGGCGACGATGCCATCGACGTCCTTGTCCGCCAGGATGCCGCAGACCGCGATCGTCCGGCCACGCGTGCTGCGGGCCGCAAGGCTCGCCGCAAGTGCGCGCGCGGCATCCGGATTGTGGGCGACGTCGAGTATCCACTCGCGGCGGCCGTTGTTGACGACCTGGAACCGGCCCGCGAGACGCACGCAGGCAAGGCCTGCCCGCACCGCCTCGTCGGAGACCAGCACGGCAGGCTCGGCAGCCTCCAGAACGGCAAGCGCTGTCGCCGCATTGGCGATCTGCATGCTGCCTGCGAGCGCCGGAAGCGGCAGTTCGCGGCGCCTTGAACCGAGGCCCAGGTAATCCCAGCCGTCCGGGCGCTCGACGAAGTCGTAGTCCACCCCGATTCGCTTGAGCCTGGCACCGCAGGCGACCGCTGCGCGGCCGACGCTTGGCGGCATGATCCGCGACCCGTAGATCGCGGGCCGCCCGCGCCGGAAGATACCGGCTTTCTCGATGCCGATCTGCTCGACCGTATTGCCGAGCCACTCGCGATGATCGAGCCCGACCGAGACGACGGCGGCGACGTCGGCGTCCAGCAGGTTGACCGCGTCGAGTCGTCCACCCATGCCGACCTCGAGCACGGCCACGTCCACGCGCTCGTGCGCGAATGCCACGAGCGCGGCGAGCGCATTCCATTCGAAGAATGACAACGAGATGTCCGCGCGGGCCGCGTCGATGCGGTCAAACGCCGACAGCAGCAGGTCGTCGGAGATCTCGCGGCCGCCGATGCGGATGCGCTCCTGGTAGCGAATCAGGTGGGGCGACGTGAACAGGCCGCAGTCATAGCCTGCCTCGCCGAGCATCGCGTCGAGGTAAGCCGCGACCGAGCCCTTGCCGTTGGTTCCGCCGATGGTGAGCACCGTAGCCGGTTGCGCGATCCGCAGACGTTGATATACGGCGCCGGCCCGCTCGAGCCCGAGATCCACGACGCTGGGATGCGCGACCTCCTGCCAGTCCAGCCAGCCCGCGACGGAATCGAAACGCATGAGTCCCGCTAACCCGAGGCCGGCGGCCGGCGCATGAGCATCCGCAGCAATGCCGCGATGCGGTCACGGAGGTCGCGCCGGTAGACGATCATGTCGATCGCGCCGTGCTCGAGCAGGAATTCGCTGCGCTGGAAGCCTTCAGGCAGCGTCTCGCGCACCGTCTGCTGGATCACGCGCGGGCCCGCGAAGCCGATCAGTGCGCGCGGCTCGGCGATGTTGACGTCGCCCAGCATGGCGAGGCTCGCCGACACGCCACCGGTCGTCGGATCGGTCTGGACTGAGATGAATGGCAGGCCATGGCGCGCCAGCATGGCGAGTGCCGCGCTCGTCTTGGCCATCTGCATGAGCGACAGCAGCCCTTCCTGCATGCGCGCGCCACCGCTCGCCGAGAAGCAGACCACGGGTGTGCGATGCTCGATCGCGTGTTCGACGCCGCGGACGAAGCGCTCTCCGACCACCGAGCCCATCGAACCGCCCATGAACGCGAATTCGAAGGCGCAGGCCACGACCTCGATGCCATCGAGCGTTCCGGCCATCACGACGAGCGCATCGCCCTCGCCGATCGTCTTCTGCGCCGCCATTAGGCGATCCCGGTAGCGCTTGCTGTCGCGGAAGCGCAGCGGGTCGTCGGGCATCACGTTGGCGGCGAGCTCGGTCACGGTATCGGGATCGAGGAAACGCGTCAGGCGGTCGCGAGCACCGACGCGCATGTGATGCGCGCATTTCGGGCAGACTTGGAGATTGCGCTCGATCTCCGGCCGGTACAGCACCGAGTCGCAGGCCGGGCACTTCATCCACAGGCCTTCCGGCACGGAGCGCGTGCGCCGCTCGGTCTTGATCCGCGACGGGATGATCTTCTCGAACCAGGTCACGTCGGTCCCCGCTGACTCTGGCCGGCGATCATAGCCCATGGGTTCAGCGGGACAAATTCAGGAATCCCCAGGGCCCCGGGATAGTGCACGCGCGTGAGGTACAGGCCATGGGCGGGCGCGGTGATGCCGGCACGCGCGCGGTCGCGGCTTGCAAGCACCTCGGCGAGCCAGGCGGGCTTCTGTTCACCGGTCCCTATCGGTACCAGGCTGCCCACGATGTTGCGGACCATGTGGTGCAGGAAAGCGTTTGCAGTGACCTCGACGGTCACCAGCGGCCCGTCGACGGCGACCTGGATCGCATCGATGCGCCGCCGGGTCGTCTTCGCCTGGCATTCTGCCGCGCGAAACGCCGCGAAGTCATGCTCGCCGACGAGTTGCCGGGCCGCTGCGTTCATCGCATCGACATCGAGCGGCGTCCGGAGCCACCAGGCGCGCTCGCGCAGCAATGCGGGGCGCGTGGGACGCAGCAGGATGCAATACCGGTAACTGCGCGCCAGCGCCGAATGGCGGGCATGGAACCGCGCATCGGCCTCGACGGCCCAGAGCAGGGAAATCTCCGGCGGCAGATGGGTATTGGCGCCCAGCACCCAGCCGCGCATCGGACGCTGGGCGGTGGTATCGAAATGAGCGACCTGGCCGTACGCGTGCACGGCTGCATCGGTGCGACCGGCACAGGTCGCCTCGACCGGATGGTCGGCGACGGCGGCCAGCGCGCGTTGTACCTGATCCTGGATCGTCAGCAGGCCGGGCTGTTGCTGCCAGCCGGCAAAACGCGCGCCGTCGTACTCCAGACCAACGGCGAGGCGGCGCCCGCCCGCGCTCACGCTCCCGGCAGCGAGTCGATCAGCCGGCGTGCTTCCTGTTTCTGCGAGGCGCTGCCTTCGGCCAGTACCTCCTGCAGGATATTGCGGGCTCCGTCAGGATCGCCCATGTCCATGTAAGCACGCGCAAGGTCGAGCTTGGTGCCGACCTCGCTCATCGTGACCGGCTCCAGGTCGGACAATTGCGGCAGCTGCTCCGGCGAGAGCCGCACGGTGCCGCCAGCGTCCGGCGAATCAAAAGCCTGCGTGGCGCTGCCCACGTCGAGGTCAATGTCCGGGATATCAGTGGCATTCAGCGACTCGAGCAACGCCGTGTGGTCCGAATCCGACATCCGCGTAATGCCGGTCGCGTCCGTTCGGTCCGCGGATTTCGGCACCATGCGCGTGCTTTCATCGCGCGCCGGGACCCGCATCGTCTCGTCGGCATGCGTGGTCTGGACCGTGGCATCGCCCTGCGATTCCACGTCGTCGGCGAAACCGCTGACATCCAGGCTCAGGTCGTCGATCGCCATTTCCGCAGTCGCATCCGGTGAGATGCCGCCGGAGACATCGCGGCCACCGTCGCGCTCGCGCATCTTGACCGCCGGCGTCTCGACGGTCGGCGTCTCCGAAGTCGGCAGCTCGAGGGTCGGCATCTCGACCGTGCCCGGACCGGCGTGCGGCAGGATTTCCTGGGTCGTGCCGCGCAAAGTCGAACCTTCGTCCAGGTTGAACTCGAGGGGTTCGCGTTCTCCGGTCACGGCATTGCTGTCGCTCGCCGCCAGGACCTGGCCCAGGTCGAGGTCGAGCCCTTCGTCGCCGTCGGGCGCCGAGAGCAGGTCGAGATCGACCCGGTTGTCGCCGCCTTCGAGGCTGACATCGACACCGGTGGACTGGATGCCGCCGGCGAACAGCGGTTCGTCGGGCGCAAGTTGCCGGCCCATGATGACGATGCGGTCCCAGTCGCCGCCGGCCCCGAGGGACTTGCGCAGGTCGCGCGCGACCGTGAGGAAGGCCTGCGTATTGCCGGCCACGAAATGAATCTCCGCGAGCTTCAGCTTGAGGTCGTTGCGCTCGGGCGACTGCTTGAGCGCCATCTTGACCAGGTCGCAGGCCTGGTCATACAGCCCGTAGGCCATGTGGAAATCGGCCTCGGCCAGCGGGTCGGCCTGGTCGAGGTCGAGCGCCGCCTCGGTGCTGATCGTCTCTTCCTGGCCGACCATTGGCGCGGCCTCGGCCTTCGGGCGGGCGATGGGACGCTCCCGCTCTTCGACGACGAAGTCGCGCTCGTCGAGCCTCTCGATCTCTTCGGTCCCGGTACCCTCTTTTTCTTCACCGAGCGCCAGCGCGCGCAGGCGCATCGTCTCGGAAGGCACCGGGGCGGTCGCCGGCACATCGAAGCCCTTCAGTGCGTCGTCGACGTCCTGATCACGCCGGCGCCGGATGTAGCCGTAGCCGAGCCCGACCAGCAGCAAGATGGCCGCGGCGCCGAGCAGGAACAGCCAGTTGTCCATCAGGCGGTCAAGGATTGACGGTCCTTCCGCCGTAGGAGCCGGAACCCGCTTGGGCTTCGGCTTGGCGACGACCGTGGGTTCCTTGGCCTGCTCGACCGGCGGAACGGCGCGACCGGTATCGTCTTCCGGGGCAACAGCCGTCTCTTCCGGAGGCGGCGCCTCAGGCGGCGCGGCGACCGGCTTCTCCGCCGCCTTGCGGGCCAATTCGCTCTGCAGGTCGGCCAGTTCCTTGTTCTTGAGTTCCAGCAGGCGGCGCTGTTCCGCGATGTCACGC